>CAZGNU010000022.1:0-24276 GCA_964527325.1 uncultured Candidatus Peribacteria bacterium
CCCTGAACATCATTATGTTGATATATTTATGCATGGAATTAGTGAAAAATTTGATTCTGAAAAACATGCAGATTCGAAAAGTATTATTTATCCATATCTAGACTCAGAATTCTCAAAAACTTTAATGGAACTGGCTATTTCACAAAAAGACAAATAAGGAGTTTTGAATAAAGATAAAAAACAGTTTCGTTGTACAAATTTGTCGGCTGAATACTGAATATCAGGGGATTTTAGGAGAAGGGGGATAAGGAATTTTACATTTTAATTAAAAATATGGTAGATATTTTATGAAATAATGAAATTATTGAGAATAATAAAACAAATTCACTAATTTTAAATTTTAATAATTTTAATACAATTGATAATTTAAGAGAAGAAATAAAAGAACAATTTGATAATATTAAAAAGGCTAAATCTGTCTTTATTTTTCGTACATGATGAAATTTATCTTTTGAACAGATTAAAATCATAACATCTTTAATATTAAAAATAAATAAATCCATAATTTTATTTATTGATCAGGAGTGATGAAAAATAAATAGATTTATAGATTTTAATGATAATTATAATATTAGTACAATTTATCAAAATGATGAATATTTAAAAATAAGATTTTCTAAAATAGATTCAAATTCATTAAAGGAACAATTATTTCATTTATTCAAAAATAAAGTAAATTTTCCTTCACTTGGTTCAATATGAAAATTATATGGTATATTAGAATGACATAATAAAGATATTTTTATAGAAATTATTACATATTTAAAATTAAAAACCCTTAAAGATAAGTGAATAAATAGTTATTGATTAGTTTGTGATTTAAATTTATGAAATTCTGTAATTACAGAATTATCAAGAAGTTTTTCATCAAATATTGAAGATTATAAATTATTTTGAAAACATATTATTAATGCAGCAGAAAAATTAAATATAACAGTTTATTTAAAACATTTTCCATGACATGGTATTTGAAGTATAGATTCTCATAATTGAGTTATACAATATACTGAAAAAAATATTGAATATTTAAAGAGCAATATAGATGTTTTTAAATATATTTCAAAAGAAGCTAAAAAAAGATGAGTCAAAATTGGATTAATGGCATGACATTTTATTTTGCCTAATTCTATTCAAAATAACTTTATAAATATATTAAATGATTTTGATTATTTGATAACTGATGATTTATCAATGAAGTGATATAAAAAAATATGATGAAAAAAATATAAAGATTATTTTATATCAACAGATGAGTTATTAAATAATAAGAATAAGAAATTAATTTTAGTTGATACTAGAAGTGCAAAAATATTATAAATATTAAAATCAAAATCAGTGGAATTCTCTTTGGACTACCGTCTAACCCTTCTTCTAAAACCCAAAGCAGTTATTATCTGTAATAAGATGAATAACTGCTTTTTTATTATTTAATATAATCCAAAACAAATACGTTTTTTCTCCGAAAAAATCTCGTTGCACTTGACTAGTTCTTTAATTGAAAATCAAGATATTTACAACAAAATCATCACACTACTTGAAAAATCAAACAAAATACATAAAATCAGCTACAGAAACTAGTCAGATCCGATAACACACGATATGAGGTTCACTCGTTGCACTTTGTTCTCGCAAATTGCTCCTTACAGTCGCAACTTCACATATCGTAAACGTTATACGACATCTACTTTTTGGGGGGAAAAATAAGGACTTTAACATTTTGATGAAAAAACTTTGCAAGTTTTTGGATTGAAAAAAGATTATAGTCAGCTTAATTATTAGGTTAATATAATAAACTATGCAAGATATTGTAAAAATAGTTCAAAAATCATTTGAAGATATAAAAATTGAAGATGAAACTTGATTTGAGTTTTGGAGAGCAAGAGATTTGATGAAATCTTTGGGGTATAAAAAATGGCAAACATTTGAAGTGGTTGTTAAAAAAGCAATTATTTCTTGTGAAAACAGCTGAACAGAGAGTAAAAACCATTTTACTGATGCCAGTAAAATGGTTTGATTAGGTTCTTGAAGTAAAAGAAATATAAAAGATTTTTTACTTACTAGATATGCTTGTTATTTGATAGCTCAGAATTGAGATAGTAGAAAAGTAGAAATATCACTTGCTCAAACTTATTTTGCTAGTCAAACAAGAAAGTTAGAATTAGCAGAAGAAGAAATAGAAAATACAAAAAGATTAGAAGCAAGAAAGAAACTTGTTAAAAGTGAAAGAGAAATAGAAATAGAAGATACTATTTATAATAGATGAATAAAATTACCAGTAGAATTTGCTACTTTCAAAAATAAATGAATTCAAGCTTTATATTGATTATCTGTAAAAGCATTAAAAAATAAAAAATGAATTCCAGAAAAAAGAGCTTTGGCTGATTTTGATACAGAAGTAGAATTAAAAGCTAAGGATTTTGTTTATGCAATGACAGATCATAATATAAAAGATAAAAACATAGTTTGAAAAACTAATTTAGAAAATGAACTTCAAGATAGTAGTAAAATAACAAGAGAGGCTTTACTAAAAAAATGAATAAAACCAGAAAATTTAGAAGCACAAGAAGATTTAAAAAAAATAGAAAAGAGGAAAGAAAAAGAACTTTTATTAAAAAATAGTAAAAAATTGAATTAAATTGAAAAGAATTTATTATTAATATATTTTATTTCTATGAGAAATATACCAACTAAAGCATTAAAGGCTGTAATAACTAATGATAAGGATGAAATTTTATTATTACAAAGAAATCCTAAAACACGTAAACAAGATAATTGGGATTTGCCAGGTGGACTATTAGAAGAAGGAGAGGATGAAAAAAGTGCATTAGAAAGAGAAGTTAAAGAAGAATTGGATGTTGAGATTGAAATAGTTAATATAGGTAAGGTATGGAATTTTTTTCGTCCTCTTGATGGTAAGATAGTTAATGTGCAGAATTATGTTTCTAAAATCGTAAATGGTACAATTAAACTAAGTGATGAACATATTAACTACGAGTGGGTAAATAAAAAAAATATTAACAAGTATCCTGTAAAAGACGATAGTTTATTTGATGCGTTAAGGTAAAAATAAAAATGATAAAAACTAGATGTGCTTGGGTAAATAATAAAAACAAATTATATATAAAATATCATGATGAAGAATGGGGAATACCTGTTTTTGATGATAGAAAACTTTTTGAAATGCTTATTTTAGAATGAGCTCAGGCTGGTTTATCTTGGGAAACTGTTTTAAATAAAAGAAAAAATTATAAAAAAGCTTTTGATAATTTTGATCCAAAAAAAGTAGAAAAATATGATGATAAAAAAATAGAAAAATTACTCGTAGATGAAGGTATTATCCGTAATAGATTAAAAATAAAATCAGTAATAAAAAATGCAAAAGTATTTTTAAAAATAGTTGAAGAGTTTGGTAGTTTTAGTAAATATATTTGGTGATTTGTTGACAATAAACCAATAAAAAATATATTTAAAAATAACAGTGTAATACCGATAAAAACTCCATTGTCTGATAAAATCTCAAAAGATTTAAAAAATAGATGAATGAGCTTTGTTTGATCAACAATTATTTATGCTTTTATGCAAGCTGTATGAATTGTGTATGATCATGAAAATAATTGTTTTAAAAAATGCTAGACCAAATAATAGAATATTTAAAAATATCGTTTGAACTAAGTCCTGTTGCACAAATTTTATGATTTGTGTGAGTTTTTTTCTCTGTAACCGCGTTTTTGTCAAAAAAAGATGATAAAACAAAAATAATATTATCTATATGATTATTAGTGTTTGGGATGCATTATTTTTTACTTGGTTTGTATACGGCTGTTGTGATTGATTTGTTATGAGTTTTAAGAAACATGGCTTCAATAAAATATAATCATAATAAAAAAGTAATGTTTTTGTTTATGCCGTTGTATTTGTTAGCATGAATACTTACATATTCTAATATATATTCACTTCTTCCTATTGCTTCATGATTATTAGCCACATATTCATTTTTTCAACTAGACGGAATAAAAATGAGATTAGTTCTTTTAATTTGTTCATCTTTATGGTTAACATATAATTTTATATGACACAGTATATGATGAATTGTTGTAGAAAGTTTTATAATAATAGCTTCACTTTTAACAATATTTAGATTGGAGTTGGATTGAATTAAATTGAAAAAATAAATTGATTTTTTTTCAATTACAAAAAAAGAGTAAAAAAAAATTGACAATCTAAAAAAATACATATATTTAAATTATCTTTAATTAAATAAAGACGAAAATCATGAGTTTTAAAAATTATTCATCTAACTTATTATTACTTTTAGGACAGTTCCTAAGAGTCGTTTTGTAATGAATAGAATTTAAATACTAAAAACAACAAACTCTCTTAGGAAATATTCCTACAGAGAGTTTTTTTATTTATTAATTTTTAAAAAAGTATTATTATGAAAACAACAACTAATATTTCATCAGATTATCCTGAAGAAGTTATTAAAATTACAGATGTGACATTGAGAGAATGAGATCAAGCTCCTTTAACTTCTTTTAATCGTGAAGAAAAATCTTTAATAGCATTAATGCTTGATACTTTGTGAGTAGATACTATAGAAGCATGATTTGCTGCTTCTGAAGCTGAAAAAGAAAACTGAAATATTACTTGAGCTATAAAGGCTATTTGAAATGAAAGCTCTACTGTTATATCTTCATTATGATTGTGCAATAAATCAAGTACAATTGATTCATTAGAAGTACTTAATAATTATAATAATCCTAGAGTTCATGTATTTATAGCAACTCCAGATAATCATATTAATAAAAAATTTGAAAATTTTTGAGATACATTAGAAGAAAGAAGAGAAAAAGTTATAGAAAAAATGGTTGAACAAATACAAATTCTAAATGATTATAAAATAAATTTTAATTCAAATTTAGAAATAGAAGTTTCTGCAGAAGCAGCTACAGATAATGCTATAAATGAAGTTAAAATATTAGATTTTGAAAGTGAAGAATTTAAATTTTTAGTTAGATGGGTTAGGGAAGTAATAACTGCATGAGCAAATATTATAAATATACCAGATACTTTATGAAATCTTTTACCATGGGAATCAGAAGAATTGTTTGCTAAATTAGTTTTAGAAACAGATAATTTAAAAGAGAAATATACTTTTGATTTTTCTTGTCATATTCATAATGATATAGCCTCAGCTACTACTTGAGCATTAGCTGCTATTAGAGGATGAGCAAGACAAATAGAATTAACAATTTTGTGAATTTGAGAAAGAACATGAAATACTCCATTGCATGAAATTATATGAATTATAAATGAAAAACCTTTTTCAATTATAAAAGGTAAAAAAGTAGTTTTACCAAAAATCGAAACAGAATTAATTTGACCTATATCAAGATTTGTAGAAAAAATTTTAAATTATAATTGAAGTTTGAGAGAACCTTTTATTTGAGCTTTAAGTGATGTTGATTGAAGTTGAGTACATAATGCAGATGAGGATTTATATGGTTGAAGCAAGGAAAAATTAAAATATTGATGAGAAGAACATGAGCCATTTTTTTCACCTAGATGATGAAGAAATCAAATATATAAAATTTTAAAAAAATATTGAGTAAAAGATGAAAATCCAAAATCTGAATTAATATCAAAGGTAACAACAAAATCATGTATTAAAGCAGAGACAACAAAAGCATTGTATTATTCAAATATTTATGCAATGTATTTAGAAGAAAAAGGAGTATTTAAAATTAATTCAATAGAGTTTGAATGAAAAACTGTAAATGTTAATTTTACTTTATTTTGAGAAGAGATAAATATTTTATGACATGGTGAAGAAAAACAATGATTTATTGATTGAATAGTAGCGGGATTAAATGAATTTTTATGAGATAGTATTGTTGATATTGATGATATAAAAATAGTTACTAAACCCGGATTAAGACAATCTATAGAAAAATTTTATGAAGATGTTTCAGAAACTACATTTAAAATAACTGAAAAATTTAGAAGTAAAGTTGATGATATAATATGAATCAATTGAAGTTGAAAATATTCTAAACAAATGTGAGTTTCTCATGTAAAAATGGTTTCTTCTGGAAAACATTTAACTAGTGTTGAAACTTGAAGTGATGTTACAGAAAATAATATAAAAGCAATTATTTATTGAGCATTACCTGAAATTGTAAAAAAACTTTTAAAATAACCTTAATTATAATATACTATTTCTCAAACAATTATGAATTAATCTAAATGGTTTTGTATGAGAAAATATTGAATGAGTCGATAATAGTTCTCATGATATTGTTTTTATAAATAATAGTAATATAGATATTAATCAAGATGATAATAAATATAAAATATGGTTTATTGTAGAAAAAAACTAAGAATATTTTTTTCTTAGTTTTTTCGTTTATATAAACAACTTGTTCAATATTTGACAAGTTTTTTTAAATATGTTAAAATTATTATAGTTTATATTTACTATTAACTATATTATGAGAAAAATTACCGCGATTATTTTAGTATTTTTTATGACTATAAATATATCTTTTGCTTTTCAAGGTGATATACTTTATGTAAAAAATAATAATTCTGAATTAAAAAAATCTGCTAATGATTCTTCAGAAACGTTAGCAAAATTAATGAAATGATATGTTGTTATGGATGATTGATTGATTGATTGAGAATATAAAAAAATAAAATTAACAGATTGAAAAGTTGGATATATGTTAAATAAAAATATTTGAAATCAAAATAATATATCTTTTGAGGTAAGTTGAAATTCATGAACAATGAAATCTATGACATTATTAAGAATGAAACCATTACCTAATAGTAATCCAATATGAGTACTTTTTAAATGAGTAAAATTTGGTTTATTGGTACCTAATTATATTAATAATGATTGGATTAGAATAAAGGTGTTAGATTGAAAAAATAAACAAAAAGTATGATATATTAGAAAAAATGCAGTAAATTTTGAATGTTCTAGTAATGTAGCAAATTTGGTTTTTTCTGAACTTAATATTGATTGATCTAATATTATTATTCCATGAATAAATGTAAGTAGTAAACAAAATTATATTGATAATCAATTTTGTTTATTGGCTGATAATATTAATCTATTAGATAGTAATATAGAGTTAAATTCTGCTGATGATACTGATGATGATACATGAAATGATGATGGTAGAGATGATTTTATTAATGCTATATGAGATATGATTGATGATATTGGTGATGATAGTTGAACTGATGATAGTTGAACTGAAGATAGTTGAACTGAAGATAGTTGAACTGATGATAATTGAACTGATGATGATTTTTTTAAATCATTATGAGATATTTTTAATGATATAGATAGTTGAGGTAGTAGTGATTCATGAACATGAGTAGATCCATTTTGAAATAGTACTGATAGTTGAGGTAGTAGTGATTCATGAACATCAACAGATCCGTTTTGAGATAATAATAGTAGTTGAAGTAGTGACAGTAATTCAATATCAGATGAAGACGAATTTATTGATAAATTGGGTGAAATTTTCTGAGATTTTTAAGAAAAATAATTACAAAAAAATGTATAAAAAACTAAGATTTTTTCTTAGTTTTTTTATTTTAAAAAACTTTTGCTTTTTCTTTATTTTTCCCTATAATCTTCCCAATCGCACTAGCTTAGATTGTGTTCTTCTGATGAGTTAGGGCTATTTTTAGCGTATTTTATTTTTAATTAACATAATTGTATGGGAAAAAAAGCTGCAACAAAAAATGTTGAAGTTGGGAGTCTGTATGATATCAATGGCCGTCATTTTTTTACAAATGATAAATCTGTAGCTGGTATCCCTGAACTTTTAGAAGTTCAATTAGACTCGTATAATGAGTTTTTGAAAAATGGAATAGATAAAGTTTTTAAAAATTCTTTTCCTATTTCTGATCACTCTGAAGAAAAAGTAGATATTTATTACAAATGATTTGCTTTAGAAGAACCAAAATTTGATCCAGAAACTTGTATTAAGAAAAATCTTAACTATGAAGCTCCTTTGAAAGTGAGACTTGAAATGTTAAATAAAGAAACTGGTGAAATAAAAGAACAAGATGTTTATATGGGGTGAGTTCCTCTTATGACTGATATGGCTACCTTTATTGTAAACTGAATTGAGAGAGTAATTGTAAACCAAATTGTTAGATCAACTGGTATTTTCTTTACACTTTCTGAAAATGGTCATGCATTAAAATTTATTCCTGGTAGATGATCTTGGTTTGAAATTGATATAGAAAAAAAATGAATTATTAATGTAAAAATTGATAAGAAAAGAAAACTTCCTATTTCGGTTTTATTAAGATGTTTTGGTATGGAATCAAATGCTGAAATATTAGATACATTTAGTGAATTATGAGATGATGTTATTGCTAATAATGTTGGACCAACACTTGAAAAAGATAAAACTACTAATAGATTAGAAGCATTACATGTTTTATATAAATTATTAAGACCAGGTGATTTAGCTACTGATGAAAGAGTAGAAGAATTATTTAATGTAACATTTAAAGATGATAAAAGATTTGATCTAGGAGAAATTGCTAGAATGAAAATGACTTCAAAACTTTGAATAAAAACTAAATATGAAGACGAAGATGGTAAATTTTTGCATCTTGAAGATATTGTAACTAGTTTAAAATATTATTTAAGATTAGCTTATTGAGCTGAAAATCATACAGTTGATGATATTGATCATTTAGAAAATAGAAGAGTTAGATCAGTTTGAGAATTAGTTATGGATAAAATCAAAGTAGGTATAGCTAGAATGGAAAGAATAGCAAAAGATAGAATGACAATTGTTGAGCTTGATGATGCTACTCCTGGTACATTTATAAATTCTAGACCAATAATTGCTATAATGAAAGAATTTTTCGGTAGTTCACAATTATCACAATTTATGGATCAATCAAATCCTCTTTCAGAATTAGAACACAAGAGAAGAGTTTCAGCTCTTGGTCCGGGTTGATTGACTAGAGAAAGAGCATCATTTGAGGTGAGAGATGTACATCCGACTCAATATTGAAGAATCTGTCCTATTCAAACTCCAGAAGGACCAAATATATGATTAGTATTACAATTTTCTTCTTTTGCAAAAGTAAATAAACACGGGTTTATATTAACTCCATTTAGAACTGTTGAACATTTTGTAAAAAATGACTGAAAAGAAGCTATTAATAGAATAGCTTTATGAGATATTTTATGAGACAATGGTAAAAAAATAGTTGCTGATAAAAAATTAATAACAAAAACAGATGCTGCTGCTATTAAGAAAAATATAAAAGATAAAAAAGTAGAAGTAAGATGATTTTTATCAGAAAACTATGATTATTTTGATGCTCATCAAGAAAGAGTATTAAATATTGCTGAAGCAGCTTCACCTACTGATGAATATGGGAATTTTGAAGAAACTCGTATTTCTTCAAGAGAATGAAACAAACCTACGATTTCATATATTAGAGAAATTACTCATATAGATGTTTCTCCAAAACAAACGATGTCAATTTGAACTTCACTACTACCATTCTTAGAACATGATGATGCGACAAGAGCGGAAATGGGGTCAAACATGATGAGGCAAGCTGTTCCTTTAGTTAGACCAGAATCTCCTGTTTGCGGTACTGGTATGGAAAAAATAGTTTGAGAGGGATCTGGTTACGTGATAGTAGCTGAAGATGATGGTGAAGTTATCTGAGTTGATGCTAAACATATAACTGTTTTATACAAGAAATGAGAAAAAAAATTATATGAATTAACTACATTCAAAAGATCAAATCATGATATGATAGTTCACCAAACACCTTTGGTTTCAAATGGACAAAAGATTAAAAAGGGTGATGTTTTATGTGATGGTCATTCTTGTCAAAATTGAGAATTAGCAATTTGAAGAAATCTTACTGTAGCATATATGCCATGGCAAGGTTATAACTTTGAGGATGCAATTATTATTTCAAATAAATTGGTTGAAGATGATTTCTTTACTTCAATACATATAAAAGAATATTCTACTGATGTTAGAGAAACTAAACTTGGGCCTGAACAAACTACTGATGATATTCCAAATGTTTCAGGAGCTAAGCTTAAAGATTTAGATGTTGATTGAATAATAAGAGTTGGTTCTTATGTTGAATGAGGTTCAATTCTTTGTTGAAAAATTACACCGAAATGAGAACAAGAACTTTCTCCAGAAGAAAGATTACTTAGAGCTATATTTGGTGATAAATCAAAAGATGTTAAGGATTCTAGTTTGAGATTACCTTCAGGACAATGAGGTAAAATACTAGATGTTCATGTATTGAAAAGAGAAAATGGTGACAATCTACCGACTTGAGTATTTAAACAAGTAAAAGTGTTTGTTGCTCAAACAAGAAAGATAGAATTATGAGATAAAATGGCTTGAAGACATGGTAATAAATGAATTATTTCAAGAATAGTTCCAGCTGAAGATATGCCATTTATGGCTGATGGTACACCTGTTGATATTATTTTGAATCCACTATGAGTTGTTTCGAGAATGAATATTGGTCAAGTACTTGAAAGTCATGTTGGTATGGCTGCTAAAAAATTATGAATTAAAGTTGCTACTCCAGTACTAAACGGTATGTCTGTTGATCAAGTTAATGATTTAATGAAAACTGCTTGAATGGATGATGATTGAAAAGTACAATTATTTGATTGAAATACTTGAGAAGCTTTCAAAGAAAGAACAATGGTATGAATAAAATTTATGCTTAAACTTCATCACTTGGTTGAAGATAAAATCCATGCTAGATCTGTTTGACCATATTCAATGGTTACACAACAACCACTTTGAGGTAAAGCTCAAAACTGAGGTCAAAGATTCTGAGAAATGGAGGTGTGGGCTTTAGAAGCTTATGCTGCTTCAAATATTCTACAAGAAATGATTACTATTAAATCTGATGATGTTGCAGGTAGAACACAAGCTTATGAAGCTATTGTTAAAAACGCACCAATCAAAAAACCAAATATTCCAGAATCATTTAATGTACTATTAAAAGAATTACAATCTATTTGATTGGATCTTGATTTATTAGATAATGAAGAATTACAAGACAAAGAAGATGCTGCAATGTTAAGATATGAAAAGATAGTTGAAATTGAAAATAAGGTGAAGAATGCAGAAATTGAGAAGAAGCCGAAGAAGAAAGCGAAAGCTAAGAAAGTTGAAAAATAAAAGAACCCCCATCATAACCTTCCCCCTACAGGAGGAAGGAATAGCTTCATAATTAAATAAATTGTAGTTATTTCCCTCTCCTTGTAGGGGAGGGATTAAGGGAGGGGTTAATAATATTTAATCTCTAATTATAATCCTAATGACGTTTGATAAATCTTTAGATAATTTTCTAAATGACAAAATCACTGATTTTACTGAAATAGCAAAGGATATAGGTAAAAAAGATATCACTAAATGAAAAAATTTAGATAATCTAGCCGGAATATCACTTTGAATTTCTAGTCCAGAAAGAATAAGATCTTTATCTCATGGTAAAGTACTTATTAGTGAAACTATAAATTATAGAACTCAAAGACCAGAAAGATGAGGTTTGTTTTGTGAACAAATCTTTGGTCCAAGAAAAAACTATGAATGTGCCTGTGGAAAATATAAAAGAATAAGATATAAAGGTATTGTTTGTGAAAGATGTTGAGTTGAGGTTACAAAAACTTCTGTTAGAAGAGAAAGAATGGCTCATATAGACTTATATGCTCCTGTTGCTCATACTTGGTATTTGAAATCAGTTCCAGGTAGAATTTGATTACTTTTAGATCTTCCAGTTAAAAAACTTGAAAAAGTTGTTTACTTTGCTTCATATATTGTTACTAATGTATTTGAAGATAAATTAACTGAAGCTTTTAAAGAACTTGAAGATAAATACAAGGTTTCTAAAACAGAAATTCAAAAAGAAATTCAAAGAGAAGTTAATGACTTAACTATCAAAAAAGAAGCGGGAGAATTATCTGCTAAAAAATTTAAAACAGAAGAAGCTATATTAATGACAAAGCTTGATGATTTAAATGAAGAATTCCAAGAATTAAAAGATGGTCTTAAATCTTTAAAAGTTTGAGCTATCATTTGAGAACTAGAATACAGAGTTTTAGATTCAAAATTCCCTCATGTATTTGTATGAGGAACTTGAGCAGAACACTTAAAAACTTTACTTGCAAGAATAGATTTACTTAAATTTATTGAATTCCAAGAAAAAGAATTAAAAGTAGCTACTCAAATAAAACAAAAAAAGATCTTACAAAAAATTAAATTAGCTTCTAATTTACTTAAATCAGGTCAAAGACCAGAATGGTTTATACTAGAAGCACTACCTATTATACCACCAGATCTTAGACCAATGATCCAACTTGATGGTTGAAGATTTGCTAGTTCTGATTTAAATGATCTTTACAGAAGAGTTATCAATAGAAATAATAGACTGAAAAAACTTATTGAACTTTGAGCACCTGACGTTATCCTAAAAAATGAAAAAAGAATGTTACAAGAATCTGTTGATATGTTAGTTACTGGTGAAACTAGAACTAATAGATCATGATTTGTAACAGCAAATAAAAAGAAATTAAAATCTTTAACTGAAATCCTAAAAGGTAAACAAGGTCGTTTTAGACAAAATCTACTTGGTAAACGTGTGGATTATTCAGCAAGATCTGTAATTGTAGTTGGTCCATCTCTTAAAATGGATGAATGTTGATTACCAAAAACAATGGCATTAATACTATTTAAACCATTTGTAATTTCTAAATTGATAGATGAGGGTATTGTTTATAATATTAAACATGCTGAAAAATTTATTGAGAAATGAGATAAAGAAGTTTGGGATGCTCTTGACGAAGTAATAGATGGTAAATATGTTTTATTAAACAGAGCACCAACACTTCATAGATTATCAATTCAAGCATTTAAACCAGTATTAGTTGAAGGTAAAGCTATACAATTACATCCACTTACGTGTCCAGCATTTAATGCGGATTTCGATGGGGATCAAATGGCAGTACATTTACCTATTACTGATAAAGCTCAAGCTGAAGCTAGAGATCTAATGGTTACTTCAAAAAACCTATTAGCTTCTTCAAGTTGAGAACCTATTGTTACTCCTTCTCAGGATATGATATTAGGATCATATTATGTTACATCTATAGATAAGGATAAAAATGCTCTTTGAAAAGATAAGGTATTTGTTGATTTAAATGAAGTAGAATTAGCATATGATGCTGGAGTTTTATGAATAAAATCTCCAATAAAAGTTAGAGTTAATTGAAAATTAGAAGAAACAACTTATGGTAGATTATTATTTAATGAAATAGTTCCAGAGGAATTAGGTTTTATAAATGAAACTCTTAGAAAATGAGCTATTAAAAAAATTCTTTCAAGATCTTTTGAAGAATTAGGTTCAGAAGCTACAGCAAAATTTGTAAATGATATAATGAATTTCTGATTTAAATATTCTACAATTTCAGGTTTATCTATATCAATTGATGATATGGTTATGCCAGAAAATAAAAAAGATTTATTAGCTGAATGAGCAGAAAAAGTTAAGTTTATTCAAAAGAAATGGTGGGGTGGATTCTTAACAGAAGACGAAAAATACAATCAATCTATAAAAATTTGGGCTGAGGTTAAAAATGTTATAGAATGAGAAATGAAAGAATTATTTGATAATAAAAATCATGTATTTAATTTTATAGATTCATGAGCAAGATGAAATTGGTGAAATATTACTCAATTATGTTGAATGAAAGGTTTAGTTGCTTCTACTACAGGTAAAACAATTGAGCTTCCAATTAAATCTACTCTTAAAGAATGATTTGGGGCTCTTGAGTATTTTATTGCAACACATGGTTGAAGAAAAGGTAAATCTGATACGGCTCTTAAAACAGCACAATCAGGTTACTTAACAAGAAGATTAGTTGATTCTAGTCAAAATATAATTGTAAAAGAAGATGATTGTAAAACTGTACATTATAAAACAGTTATAAGAGAAGATAATACTTGAGGTTTTTCTGATAAATTTGAAGATAGAATTTATTCTCATACAATAGCTAGAGATGTAAAAGATTCTAAATGAAAAGTAGTGGTTGAAACTGGAACTATAATTGATACAAATGTTTTAAAAGTATTAAATACTAAAAAAATAAATAAAGTTCAGATTAGATCAGTTCTTACATGTGAAACAGAAGGTTGAGTATGTAAAATGTGTTATTGATTAGATCTTGGTTTAAGTAAACCGGTTGAAACTTGAACTCCAGTATGAGTTATAGCAGCTCAATCAATTTGAGAACCAGGTACTCAGTTAACGATGAGAACTTTCCACTCGGGTTGAGTAGCAAAAGAAGGATGAGATATGACACAAGGTTTGGCTAGAGTTGAAGAATTATTTGAAGCTAGAACTCCAAAATTAGTTGCTGAGATTTCTGATATTGACTGAATAGTTGAAATAGAAGAAACTGATGAAAATAAATTTGTAAGAGTTGTTGCTGAAGAATTACAAACAGCTGAATATTATTTTGAAGAACATTTTGATGTTGCTGTTAAAGTAGGTCAAACAATCAAGAAAAAACAAATTTTAGCTAGAAGTACAAAAGATAAACAAAAACTTGTTTCAACTTTTGGATGAGAAGTTAAAAAAATAGAAGATTGAGTTATTACTGTAAAAGATGTAGAAAATAGAGTATTTGAATACAAATTTGATATAGGTAAAACTATTTTAGTAAAAGCTTGAGAAAAAGTACTATTATGACAAAAAATTACTGATGGTTCTCTAAATCTACAAAAACTTAAGGATGTTGCTTGAATACTTGTAGCTGAACAATATATTGTTGATGATATTAAAGCAATTTATGCATCACAAGGGCAAACAGTTAATTCTAAACATATCGAATTAATTGTAAGACAAATGTTTAGTAGAGTTAGAGTTACTTCAAAAGGGGATAGTGAATTCTTCCCATGAGATATTGTTGATATTATTAAATTCAAAAATACTAATGATGAGTTACTTAAAGCAGGTAAAAAGACTAGTATTGCTGAAAGATTACTTCTTGGTATAACAAAAATTTCTCTTTATACTGATTCATGGTTATCGGCTGCATCATTCCAAGAAACAGTTAGAGTACTAGTAGAATGATCAGTATCAGGTAGAATTGATAAATTTAAAGAAATGAAGGAAAATGTAATTATCGGTAGACTAATCCCTGCAGGTAAACAATACAGAAAAATTCATAACCAAGAAATAGAATCAGATGAAGATTACTTTGATACTAATGATGACGAAATAGATGTCTGAGAAAGACATTTACAAGAGGTTGTAGAAAGTGTTGAACATGAAAGTGATTTTTAATAAATCTCGATAAATAAAAAGATATAAATATATACTATTTATATCTTTTTATTGTTTTAAATTTGCTTTTAAAAATATATTTAATATAATGAGTTTAATTAGTAATTAAATTTTGTAATATGACTACTTCTACTAAGAAAAAATTAAGTAATTTACATGTAAAAAATATTGAAGAGGAAATTTTGTTGATTAGGGAGGCTGAGGAAGATTATGCTGTTAATTGATGAATGCCTGCAAGAGAAGCTTATGTTAAATGATTAGATTTTATTAATAATCTAAAAATTTAATATGTTTTATGAAGTTATAAAATATTATATAGAGTAGATGAAAAATTAAAGAAAGTAGTAATAATTAGAGTAATTAGAATTGAGCAAAAAAATATCGATATATAAAAAAACTGAAACTTACGTTTCAGTTTTTTGTTTCTTATATTTCATTTAATGCATCAAGTACATCATCAGCACTTCAATCTTTATCTTTAGCTTCTTCTTCTTTGATTTTTTTCTTAGAATCCTTCATTTGGAATTCTTGCCATTCTATTAAATGTTTTTCGTTAAGATTTTTGATTTCGTTTTGGTATTTTGTTTCAAGTTTTTCAAGTTTTTTCTTTTCAGTATCTAGGATATTAAAAAGTCTATCAACTTGTTTATCTGTCATTGAAGGCATGATATCAAACCAATATTGTCTTTCATCATCATCCATTGATTCAGTTTGTAATATTAAATCAATTAGCTCTTTATATTGTGCTAACATTTCATCAGATACATTAAAAGTTTTTCAGTTTTGTTTTAGTTCAGCCATATATTAGGTATTATTATTAAATAATTTATTTATTACTTGTATATTATAACAAACAATTTAAAAATTTGCAAATAAAAAATAAGATATATAATAATATGTAAGAAAAAAGAAAAATAGTTTAGTTTATTATTTTGAATTATTATTATGTTAGCTTTATATTTGTGATTATATACAGTTGTGGTAGCTATATTATGGTGATTATTTATGGTTGTAAAAATACACGCTTATAAATTTAAAAATTTTAGCGAAAATATTTCAAAAATCACAACTATTTTGTTATTTTTTTTAATATTTTTGTCAATAAGTTGATATGTAATAATTTTTATTTCTACTTCTAATACAACCATTAAAGTAGATGATTACTGATCTTTTGATACTAAGGAGGTAAATTATTAAGTTAATTATAGTATATTTTATAAAAAAATTATTGGTTATGAATAAAAATAAAATAATATTTTGAATAATAGGTGCTTTGTTTGTAATAATGCTTTTATTTATTGTTACAAATTTAAATAATAATTCTGAAAAACAAGTATGAAAATCTTGAAGTTTTTCTATTTGGATTATATGAGATGAAAATACTCAATCAGAAAATATATTAACAAATTTTAAGGAAATACATCCAGAATATTCAAATAAAGATATTAAAGTTGAAATTTTTTCAAATTATGATGATTATTCTTATGCTTTAATGTCTTCAATAATTAGAGATAAAGCACCAGATATTTTTATGTTAAATAACAATGAAAAAGACTCAATTTTTTCTGAACAAATTATGTGAATTAATCCAGAAAATATAAATCCAAATGATTTTAGAAAAAAATTTAAATGAGTGTTTGCTGATGATTTAATTATAACTTCTTGAGAAGCTGAATTTTTAGTATGAATGCCTGTTTGATATGAAACACTTTGAATTTTTTATAATAGAAGACATGTAAAAGATTCTGAGTTAGCTTCAATTGCTTGATTAAACAATTTAGTTGCTGAATTAAAAGAAAAAAGCCCAAATTTAGTACCAATTTGAATATGAAATTGATCTACAGTTTATTGAGTATCAGACATAATAACTCAGTTTTTTATGCTAGAAGATTGAATTAGTGGATTATCTGATATATCTTGAACAAATGCTAAACAATGATTTTCTTCATATTTAGTTTATTGAGATGAAAATGGGTATAATGGTTTTGATTCTAGATTTTCAGAATTAAGTAATTTGTGACAAAATTCTATAGATCTTTTTTCAAAATGAACTACTTTTATGGTAGTTGGTTATCCTAGTTTAATTAATGAGATTGATAAAAAGTGATTTAGTAAAAATTTTTTATTAGCATCTCCATTCCCACATTATTCTACTACTAGTGGTAAAAGTTTAATAAATTATAATTATTTTGTTATTAATAAAAAATCAGCTGAACCAGAGCTAGCTAATAATTTTTTGAAGTATTTATCAACTGATGTATGAGCTGAAAATTTTTTAGTAAGTTTTCCTTATTATTTACCTGCATTAATGTCTTTAGAGTCTGATAAACTTGAAGAAAAAATACATCCAAAATATAATATAGTTTTAAATGATTTTTTTAATCCAGATTATGAGTTATGAAGTTTTAATAAATGAATTAAAACTTTGTATGATAAAAATATAGTTTCAATACTTGATAATGCATGAAGTTATGAATCTGCTTTTACTGATTTTAAAGAAAGTATACTATGTAAGGCAGAAAAAATATCTACTTTAGAAAATTTATCAAAAAGCTGTGACAAATAAAATAAATTCCCCTATAATCCCCTTTTTTAAAGGGGATGAGCTACAAGATAAAAATAACTTTTGTTATATACATATTCCATTTTGTACAAGTAAATGTAAGTATTGTAGATTTGCCTCATTTTGAAATTTAAATAAAAAATTAGTAGATATATATTATAATTATTTACTGAAAGAAATAAAAGCAAGTAAAGTAGACTTTAATGAATTAAGGTCTATTTATTTTGGTTGATGAACTCCTAGTATATTAAGTATAAAACAATTAAATGAAATAATTTGAGATATAAAAAATGCTGAAATAACCTTAGAAGCAACACCAATTACAGTAACAAAAGAAAATTTAATTTGATGGAAAAATATTTGAATAAATAGACTTAGTATTTGAATTCAGACTTTGAATAATAAAAGTTTATTAGAAATTTGAAGATTAACCTCACCCCAACCCTCTCCTTTGGAGGAGAGGGAGCTAGAACAATTTAATATTTCAGTTGATTTTATTATTTGATTACCGCATGTAAAAAAATGAGAAGTAAAAAAAGATATAGAATATATTCTTGATAATTATGATTTTATTAAGCATATTTCTGTATATATGCTAGAAGATCAATATTATCCAGATAATTGGAAAGATATTTCTATAAAACCAGAAGATTATTTATGAGAATATATTGAAGTATCTAATTTTTTAAAAGAAAAATGATTTAATAGATATGAAGTGTCGAATTTTGCTTTACCTTGATTTGAATGTCAACACAATAAAGCTTACTGGAATCATTCAAATATTCTTGCTTTTTGATTATGAGCACATGGATTAATTAATAATACAAGATATAGTAATAGTGAAAAATTTATTGATTATTATTCAAATAAACAAAAAAAAGAAAAGTTAAGTAAAAATGATATTTTTTTAGAAACTGTTATGTTTCAGTTGAGAACAGATTGATTAATAAAAAATATTTATAAAAAATTAAATCAAGATAAAATAAATTATTTTATAGAAGAAAAATATTTACAAAAAAAATCAGATAGAATTATTCTATCTGATAAATGAGTGTTAGTTTTGGATTATATATTGAAGGAGATAATATAAATTATTTTTCACTACTTAAAGCTTCTTTAAAGTGATCAAATAAGTGATTAATTAAATCATCTAATTTTTTGTAATCTTCTCTTTCAAATCTGAAGGCATTTCAGTCTAGATTTGCTTGAACTTTTCAGTTAAATAATCATTTTTTATTTTTTTCAACTGATATATCAATAATTCATTCAGCACTATCTTTATTAAATTTGTTTAAATATACATCTAATTTGTTATTTAAATTTTCTCCAACTAATCTTTTTATCACTTCTTTAGATTCAACTAATTCATTACCAACATGTATTTTTATTTGTATTTCCATACTAATATTATTATAAATAAATTTAAAAAGGTTTTGAAAATTATTTCAACTACTTTCTATTAACAGTATTTTACCACAATGTTTTGTAAAATCAAGAAAATTTAATAAAATTATTGAAAATTGTTTATAAATAGATATATTTATATATAATAAAAATATAAAATTCCCCCCTAACCCCCCTTTATTAAAGGGGGGAATAGAACATAAAAATAGAGTTGTAGCTTATCCCCTTTAATAAAGGGGATTATAGGGGAATTTATAATTATAGTAACTAAAAAATAAAAATGACTAAATATATAAAAACTATATGACTTGAAATACATATAAGAATAAAATCTAAAACAAAGATGTTTTGTGGGTGTAAAAATGCAGTTGCATTAGCTTTAGAGCCTAATATAAATGTTTGTCCTGTATGTATGTGATTTCCAGGAATGTTACCAGCTTTAAATGAGGAAGTTGTTAGACTTGGTTTGATTTGAGGGATGATGATGTGATGTGATGTTAATAAGTATTCTAGATTTGATAGAAAGACTTATTTTTATCCAGATAATCCAAATTCATATCAAATAACTCAATTATATGATCCAATTGTATGAAAATGAAGTGTTAAAGTACTTATAGACTGAGAAGAAAAAAGTTTTGCAATTCATCATATGCACTTAGAAAACGATGCTTGAAAACTTATGCATGTATGAGGAAAAACTCTTTGTGATTATAACAGAGCATGAAGTCCTTTAATGGAAATAGTAACAGATCCAGTTTTTCACAATAAAGAAGAAGTAATGGAGTTTTTGAAAGAGCTTCAAAAACTTATGAGAGCTTGATGAGTTTCTGATGCAGATATGGAAAAATGACAATTAAGATGTGATGTGAATATTTCTCTTGCTCCAGAATGATCAACTGAATTATGACTTAGAACTGAAACAAAAAATGTGAATAGTTTTTCTGCAATTTGAAGAGTTATAGATCATGAATCAAAAAGACAAATAAAAATACTTGAATCAGGGGGGATTGTAGATCAAGAAACAAGATGATGGGATGATGCTACTGGAAAATCTAGAACACAAAGATCAAAAGAAGATGCTATGGATTATAGATATTTTCCAGAACCAGACCTATTACCACTTAATTTAACTGATGATTTTATAGAAGAAGCAAGGAAAACTCTACCAGAGTTACCAATAGAAAAGAGAATTAAATATTTATGAGAATATAATCTAGGTAAGGATGATGCCAGAATATTAACAAAAACTAGGGATTTATCAGAATATTTTGACACTCTTGTAGAATTAACTAAAGATCCAAAAAAGTCTTCAAGTTATATAGTTACGATTTTACTTGCTTTAATAAATGAATCAGAAGAAATTAAATCAGTAGACGATTTAAAATTTGATATAAAAGAGTTAGCAAGAGTTATTGATCTTGTAAATGGTGATGAATTATCATCAACAAATTCAAAACAGGTTATAGAAGAGTTGTTTAATAATGGTTGAAAAGCAGATATTATAGCTAAAGAAAATAATCTAATACAAAAAAATGATACTTGAGCTTTAGAAGCAATTGTAGATGAAGTTTTAAAAACAAACACAAAACAAGTAGAAGATTACAAATGATGAAACACAAATATTTTTGGTTTCTTTGTATGACAATGTATGAAGGCTTCAAAATGACAAGGTAATCCAAAGATTTTTAATGAATTGTTGAAGAAGAAGTTAGGGTAGTAAATTTGCAATTTTAAAAAATATAGTTAAAATATAGTTAAGATTTATATTTTAACTATATTTTTATGACTTCTCAAGTAGTAGTAAATATTGATACTAAATTAAAGAACAAGGCTATGAAGATGGCAAAAAAGGAATGATTAACAATGAAGGCTTTGATGAGTTTTTTATTAAAATGATATACAGAACATAATATAACACTAGGTACAAAAGTATGTAGAGATTATGATACGGAAGTTGAAATAATTCCATGGACAAAAGATGAATTAGAGTTATTAGAGAATGATTCAACTTTACTTAAATTATGAAAAAAAATGGATGATTTATTAATTAAAAAAGGAATATGCAAATCTTAATAACTGATATTTTTAAACAAGATTTTAAAAAAATATTTAATTCAGATTTGTTAATAGAAAATTTTTGATTAGTTATTTTAAGTAAAAATCATAAAGCAATAAAATTAAAATATCCTTATTATAAAATGAAAATTAAGTATATTTGAATAGATCTTAGAATAATTATTTATGTTTGATTAAATCAAGTTTTAATTCCAGTTTTTATTACAAAAAAACATAATAAAAAATATTGAATGAATTTGATTTTTGATACAAAAATAGAAAAAATAATAGATAAAAAATATCAATTATCTATGGTTGAGATTGACAATAATAATTTTCAAATTTATCCAAAAAACTAGACACATCAAACAAATCTAGTTTTTTTTCTTGCCATATTTTTGCACTAACAACTTTTATATGATAAAATTATCTTAGTAATTAATTTGTTTTAACCACACAAATACGATGATTTTCTCAAATATAAAGCAGTTCTTCATAAAAAATAAAAACATCATATGGTTCATATGATTATTTTTGATAGTGTTTTGATTGTTTACTGATGTTGCTTTAGCTCAAACAGCTTGAGAAGCTATAGGTAAAATAACAGATACTGATAATAAATGAGAAGCTTTTATTACTGCAATAAATATATTAATTCAATTGTTAGGAGTATTTTTATCAGCAATTACATATTTATCTGCAATGTTTCTTTCACCAGAATGGTATAATGGTAGTATATTTTGATTAAGTGGTTATTTTAAAAATATATGGATTTTAGTATCTAATTTAGTATATTTTGTGTTTGCATTTATACTTATATGGATTGCATTTATGAATATTTTATGAAAGACATGAGATCAATATCAACTTAAACAAGCACTTCCAAAATTTATAGTTTGAGTTTTAATTGTACCATTTTCATGGTTTTTAGTACAATTTATATTATCTATTTCAGCAATATTAACAGTTTCAGCTTTAAGTTTACCTTTTGATACTTTTAAAGATTATAATGACACAATGGTTAAAATTAGTATTCCAAATCATTGTAATTTAGATTTGTCATCTCTAAAATCATCTTGAAATGAATGATCACAACAAACATCATTTTGTAAAGGTGATAGTAATGTCCAATCTCCCGAATCAATTGATTCAATATTTTGAATAATTAGTTTATATGTTTATTGAGTATTATCATTTGATTCATTTGATGATTTTAGTAAGAAATTTGCAGAAGAAACAGCATCAAAGACTCTTTTGGATATTGTTGTTAAAATATTATTTAGTGCAGTTTTTGTGTTAGTATATAGTGTGTTAATAATTACACTTGGTATAGTTTTAATGATTAGATGAATATACATATGGTTATATATTATGCTATCTCCTGTATTTTGATTAATGTACTTTTTTGGTAAATCAGATTGATGATCATGATTTTTTGAAAAATTTAATATTAAAGAATTTTTTGCTCTTGCTATGGTTCCAGTTTATACTATGTTAGCATTAAGTTTTTGACTTTTGTTTATTTATATTACTTGAAAGTGATTAGCAACACCTTTATGAGAACAAACTTGAAATGTACATGTTGAGTGAAATAGAATACATATATGATCTCGTACTTTAACAATTACTTGAGCAATTTCTAATACAACTGCAGATGATATAACAAAATTTGTATCTGTAATTGAAAAAGAATGATGATGATCATTATGAGTAATATGAACATTAATATTAAAAATATTTGGTATTGTGATTTTATGGTGAACAATAATGGCAGCAATGAGAGCATCAAAAATCACAGAACAAATCACACAACCAATTTACGATTTCTGAACTCAAGTCTGAAAAATCGCAGCATCAGCCCCATGAAATATACCAATATTTTGAGGACAAAGTATGAAGAGTATGTCTCAAGCAGCTAGTAGTGTACATTCGACAATTAATCAAAGATCATCTACTCAATGAAGCGATCTTGCTAATAAATTTATGAAGGTTGATGATCACTCAAAAGCTATGTCAAAATATATGCAATCTGGTGATGATAATAATAAGAAAAAAGAAGCTATTGATTATGTTATTAAAAATGTAAAAAATGCAAACAGTTCACAAATTAAGGATTTTAATAAATTATTTAGTTCATTTGGTTACAAATGAGATACAAAATTACTTGAATCTGATTCTGAAAGAGACATTGCAATAAAACTTGATGAAATATTAAGCGATAATAATATAACTTTTTCTGGGAAATCAAGCAATCCTTATAAAACTAAAATGTTAGAGAATAGAATTATATCAAGTGATTCAGGTACTGCTCCTGTATGAAAAGAATGAGTATGAGATAATACTATAATAGATAGAGATCTAGAATACTTTAATAAATTAAAGGAACCAGACGAGTGAACGATGACCCAATCATGAGACTTTAAAATGATACTTGAAGATAAAACTAAATCATGAACTTGATCGATATTCATTAATAATAATTGAAAAGTTAAAGAGCATACTTTTGAAATTGATTGAGATATTACAGATACATTTGAAAATTTATCATCTAATGATAGAAAAGAAATTATTGATTTTTATAATAATTTAAAAGGTGATCAAAAGACAAAAGTAGCATTTATGTTAAATAAAATATGAGTATGAGATTGAGATATAGAGTTTCAAGAAGCAATTGAAAAAGAAGCTAGAATAAAAAAATAAAATAGATGAGATATGTCTGATGATTAAATAAAACCTGAGCTTTGTTCAGGTTTTATAATGTTTAAAATCTTGTGTATTATTCGTATATATTAATTTGCAATAATTTTGGTTTTTGTTATAATGGTGAAAATTTAGTAATTTAATTTAATTTAATTTAATTTAAA
>CAZGNU010000023.1:0-24111 GCA_964527325.1 uncultured Candidatus Peribacteria bacterium
TAAAAGCCCCGGATCTTTAGTCCGGGGTGGTTAATATAACTGAACGGTTACTTTAAAATTAATTTTAAAATTAATAAAAAGTATAGAGCTTTTTGATATATGGAATGAAATATATTAAAAATTTTTGAAATAAATGATCATCAAGATTAAAAAGTGGGAAAATATAAAGATCTAAGTAGTAATACTTGGATTTTTTTGTTGAAAATAAAAAAAACATTTGCTTTTTAAAAATTACTTACTATACTCCAGTCACTTAAAAAAAACAAGAAGTTCTGAATAGACTCAATATAATGGAATATAATTAATTTGGGTTAAGTGAACTTGTAAACGCACGCGTCCGCGTTACTAAAATTAATTATATTTTTGATTTATTGTTTGTATTTGGAAGTTCTCCTTCATACCAAGAAGAGCTTGCAATCAGTTGCGTGCTCTTCTTTTTTTAATATTATAAATTATATATTTAATTTTGATTTCTCCCTTTTTTAAAGGGAGTACCCGGAGGGGGAGGGATTAGAATATAAGTACATAATTATTTATTATTAACATATACAATATGTCAGAAACAATAGAGAAAAAAATAGATGCTGAGGATACTAATACAAAAGTCCAGTTTAAGGATTTAGGATTATCAGAAAAAATGTTAGCTAAAATCGAAAAAAAAGGGTATCAATTTCCTAGTCCAGTTCAAGCAGGAGTTATTCCTCTTTTACTTAATGGTGATAAAGATATTATTGGTCAAGCTCAAACTGGTACTGGTAAAACTGCAGCATTTGCTTTACCTATATTAGAGAGATTAGATCCAAAATCTAATAGTATTCAAACTATGATATTAGCTCCAACTAGAGAACTTGCTATACAAGTAGCTGAAGAAATTAAATCTTTTGCTGATACTTGAGTAAAAATTCAATTACTATACGGTGGACAAAATATTAGAAATGAATTAATGGGACTAAAAAGAGGTCCACAAATAGTTGTTGGTACTCCTGGTAGAGTGATTGATCACTTAACTAAAAGAAAAACTTTAAAATTAGAAAATATAAAATATTTCGTTTTAGATGAAGCTGATGAAATGTTAAATATTGGGTTTAAAGAAGAAATAGAAAAAATAATAGAATATACTCCAAAAGAGAAAAAAGTATTACTGTTTTCAGCTACAATGCCTAGATGAATTCAGGCAATAGTTAAAAAATATATTAAGGATCATGATAAAGTTACTATAGAAAAAAAAGAAATGACAAATTCTAATATAGTACAAAAATGTTATAAAGTAAATGAAAGAGATAAATTTGAAGCTCTTTGTAGAGTTATTGAAGTAGAGTTTGATTTTTATGGTATATTATTTTGTAGAACTAAGGCTGATGTTGATAATGTCGCTGCAAAATTGATGACTAGAGGGTATAAAGTAGAATGAATTCATGGGGATATTGATCAACAGATGAGAGAGAAAACTCTTGCTAGATTTAAAAACTGAGCAATAAAAATATTAGTTGCTACTGATGTTGCTGCAAGGTGAATTGATGTAAATAATCTTACACATGTTATTAATTATTCACTTCCAGATAATCCAGAAACATATACTCATAGAATTTGAAGAACCGGTAGAGCAGGTAATAAATGAGAAGCAATTTCTTTTGTATCAAGAAAAGATTCTAGAACTTTAAACTGGATAGAAAGGACTCTTAGAATAAAAGTAACTATTGAAAAATTACCAAAAGTTTCTGATGTTATTGAATTTAAAAAGAAAAGATTAAAAGATAATATAAAAGAATCATTAGAAAAAACAGAAGATCTTAATTATGTTGATTTGGCTAAAGATTTACTAGAATTAGGTAATCCAGTTGAAGAAATACTTGCAGCAATACTTAAAGAATGATTTGGTAAAGAATTCTCAATTGCAAATTATTCAAATTTAAGAGAAGATAATTTTTCATGAAAATCAAGAGATTCTTGAGGTGGTAGATGAGGTCAAAGAAGATGAAATAGTGGAGTTGATGGTCAAATGAGATTATTTGTAGCTAAATGAAAATTAGATTGATTTACTCCATGAAGCTTAATTCAATTTATTGAAAAAGAAACTGATTCAAAACTTTGAGATGTTTGAAGTATTGATATTCTAAGAGAATTTTCATTTATTAATTTAGCTGATAGTGATGCTGATTTTGTATTAAGAAAATTCAAAGAATTTAATTCTAGAAAACCACTGATTGTTCAAGCAAAACAAAAACCTTCAGGTGGATCAAGGGGAGGATGATGATTTAGATGAGGTTGAAATAGAGGTGGATATAGATGAGGAAATAGTAATAGAAATAGAGGAGGGTATAAAGGTAGAAGAAGTTAAAAAAATGATAGATTTTAAATCTATCATTTTTTTATTTCTCTACAACCTTAATAATTATATTTTCACTTATGCTGGATATTTTTTTCATAAAAAATGGTCTTATTTCAATTTTTACATCACTGATATTTGGATTGTTTAGTAGTACTTTTAATGCATCATCTTTATTAATTCATCAGATAGTATTTTTTAATTTTTCAATATAGTTATTTTCTTCACTTAAAAAATTATGTGAGAAAAATGCTTCAATTTGGGCAGTAGCTTTTATTTCAAGAGGTTTTTTTTGCCTATTCATAACATTAGAAATTCTAAGAGATTCTTTGTTTACAAATAATAATTTTTCAATATTTTCTAAAATACTTCATTTTATTGTATTTGATAAACTATTTAATACTTTTTCTGTATTATACGTATAACTTGTGATTTTTATAGTTCATGATAATTTAAAATCATCAATATTTTCTCATATTTTTAATTTTTCTCTTCAAATAATTTTTAAATTACTATACTCTATTACATCATCAACTCATAATATTTTATAAGTAATATTATTGTTTTTATTATCTTCTAATACTTGTTTTTTTAATTCATTTAATGATTGTTGTTTTAGTTTTGATTCTAAGAGTTCTTCGGCATTATTTATATCATCTTTTGTTAATTGTTTTGTAAATGTGTTATTTGCTCAATCAATTTTTCAAAATGATTTTGCATAAATTTTATCTTTATTAGTTTTTAATCATGGAAGTGATAGTATTGTTTCACCATCTATATTTGCTTTTATTCAAGCTACTTTTCATTTATTATCATGAATTTTAGATGTAACGTTTATATTTATTCTTCATGGTAATACAATTCAGGAAGAAGATACGGTTGCTTTTGGAATGAATATTTCTGTATCACTTAGGTAAATTATTCAATCATCTGTTTGAACTCTTGTATTTTTTAGTAATGCAATATCTTCATTTAATTCATTATAAAATGTAACTTTTCATTTACTTTTAGTTATTGTTTCTTCATCTACTCAACTTGTTCAAAACGTTTTTGTTAAGTATACTAGTTTTGAAATTTTGTTTAGTTTTATTACATTGTTGTTTATTATTTCATCATTATTGATTTCTTTAAAAATAAAATTTTTAGCTTTGGTTTTAATAGTTATTTCAGGAGTTATATAAATATATGTTTTATTAACTGCAAAATAAAAAATAAAAACAAATAAAAGAATTGATGTAATTAATCATAATAAAAATAATCACATTTTTGATTTAGTTCCTGAATATTTATTTCAATATTCAGAAATTATATTAGGGGTTTTATCTCAAAAAAGTTGAAAAAACTCAGTAATATAACGTTTAAACAAATATTTAGAATACTCAAAAAATGTATAGTTATATTCTAATAAATCTGTATCACCAATTTTTGAATATTTAATTCATAGTTTATTTCATATTCTTTTAGCTGTTTTATCACTTGTAATTATTATTAAATCTTTTTTTTCTGATTTATTTTTTAGTATTTTTATAGATGTATAATTATGAATTATGGGGTGTCAAAAAGGGAAATCAAGAACGATTTCCTTTTTTTTACAATTATCAATTTTTATTATCACATCAATAATCGAATCATTTTTATGTATTTTTATCATTTTTTTCTAAGCAAAGAAATTAGTACAATTTGTTTATATTAGAATATCTAAAAACTCTTAAATTACAATATTTCTTTACAAAATATTTCAATTAGTTAATATGTGTTTGTAAGATATTCATAACATAAATAATTATTCGTGGAAGATATAAAAAATATAATAAAACTAATTGATGATGCAATAAAGGATGATGCTGAGTTAAACATAATGTGATGAGAAATTATAAATGATGATTTTGATGAAAAAATTGATCATTATAGATGACTTGTAAAAAATTCAAATGATTGGTTAACTAATTATCAAGCTAAATTAAGTAGTGAATATAATTTAAATTCATTAAAAATAAAATATACTTGAGTATCAGGTTATTTTATAGAAATTCCAAAAAGTCAGTTGAAAAATATTCCTGATATTTTTGTGCATAAGCAAACATTAGTAAATGCTTCTAGATTTATTACACCTGAATTAAAAAAATTTGAAATGCAGATTTTAGATGCTGATCAGAAAAAATCTGAAAGAGAATATGAAGTTTTTTTATGAATAAGAGATGAAATATTAAATAGTTTTAATGATATAAAAACTATTAGTGAAAAAACTGCTGTTATAGATTTTATTGCTACAATGTCTGAAATTGCATATTCTAATAATTATGTAAAACCACACATTAACAAAAAATATAATTATCAAGTTAATTGATGAAGGCATGCTGTTATTGAACAAACAGAAAATGATTTTATAAGTAATGATCTAACTTTAACAAATAACAAATTTGTTCATATTATTACTTGACCAAATATGTGATGAAAATCTACTTTTTTGAGACAAAATGCTTTAATAGTTCTTCTTGCTCATATTGGTAGTTTTGTTCCTGCAAAAAAAGCTAGTATTCCTTTGACAGATAAAATATTTTCTAGAATTTGAGCAAATGATAATCTGTTTTTAGGTCAATCTACTTTTATGGTTGAAATGCAAGAAGTTGCAAATATATTAAATAATTCTACTGAAAAATCATTTGTAATAATTGATGAGGTTTGAAGATGAACTTCAACTTATGATTGAATGAGTTTAGCTCGGGCAATATTAAAAGAAAACCATGATAATATTAAAGCAAAAACATTATTTGCTACACACTATCATGAATTAATAGATGAATCAAAAAATTTAAAATGAGTTAAAAATTTTTCAGTAGCTGTTTGAGAAAATGAAGAAAATCTTGTATTTTTAAGAAAAGTAATACCCGGAGGGATTAAAAAATCTTTTTGATTAGAGGTCGCGAAAATTGCAGGTTTGTCTAAACATACTATTACAGAAGCAAGAAAAATGCTAAAAATGTTAGAATTAGAACATGCTAAAATTTCGTGAACACAATTATCTCTATCAGCTGAACCAGTTATAGAATATGTAGAAAAGGAATCTGAAATTGATAAGTTATTAAAAGATATAGATGTGAATAATTTAACACCGATGGAAGCTTTAAATAAAATTAATGAAATGAAAAGTAAATTAAAATAGTTACAAGGGGCTAAAGCCACCTTGCTAATAATTAACAAGGTGGCTTTAGCCCCTTGTAAACAAATTAAATAATGAAAAATACCTATATACCACTTGACGGTGAAAAAACAATTATATTACACGATACTTTCTTATACAAATGATGATGAGAAAGGTTGATTTTAATGATGGCTAAGGCTACTAACGCAGATTTAGCTTCAGGTTTTTTTAGTTCTGGAAGTTTTGATTTGAGAAAGGAATGATTTAAATGAAAAATGATATCTGTTTCTAGTGAGGTATTTAAAAAATGATTTAGGCACTTGAAATTGAAATGGTCATTTTTGTTTAATACTAAGTTTTTAAAGAATTATGATATTGTTTTATTTAGTTGAGATAGTTTAAGTGCAATTAGAAATTGTAATCCAAAGTCTAAAAAAATCTATTATTGTCACACTCCACCTAGATATTTATATGATTTAAGAGGTATTTATTTAGAAAAAGTACCTTTCGTATTAAAGCCAATTTTTAATTTATTATCGTATATTTTTAAGAAAATGTATGAGTCTGATATTACAAAAATAGACTTAATCTTAACTAATTCTATTAATACTCAAAAAAGAATAAAAAAATTCTTATGATTAGAGTCTACAGTATTATATCCACCTGTTAATTTAGAAGAATTTAAATTTATTTCTCAGAAAGATTATTATTTATCATTTGCTAGATTAAGTGATGCAAAAAGGGTAGATAAAGTTGTTCAGGCTTTTACAAAAATGAAGGATAAAAAATTAGTTGTAATTTACGGAGAAAATGATCCAGCAAGAGAGAAGATTTTTAAAATATCTGAATGAAGTAATAATATAACATTTATTACTCTACCTTGAAATATTTGATTTACTGATTATGTTGCTAATTGTATTGCAACTATCTATATTCCTGTTGATGAAGATTTTTGAATGAGTCCAGTTGAAAGTATGTCAGCTTGAAAACCAGTATTATGAGTAAATGAATGATGATTGAAAGAAACAATAATTGATAAAAAGACGTGAGTATTAATTAAAGAGTGAGCAAAAGTTGAAGATATAATTGATTGAATTGAATATTTGTCTCCTGAAAAATGTTTAAGTATGAGAACTGATTGTGAGAAAAGAGCAAAAGAATTTAGTTTAAATAAATTTGAAGAAAAACTTAAAAAAATTATTAAATAAAAAAATCCATATTTTATAATATGAATTATTTGTATTGTCCCTCCCTAATTTTAGGGAGGTTAGGTGTGTTATTTTTATCCAATAGCTTCAATAGCTTCTTTTTCAGTGTCTACAGTTGGAATAATTGTAGTTATTCATACTAATTCTAATATATCTTTAACTCAATCAGTACAGTTAGTTATATACATTTTACCATCAGTATCTTCTATATTAGAGAATACATCAGCAATATAACCAATAGATTTAGAATTAAGGTATTTTAATCCAGTAAGATTAAAAATAATATTTTTTCCTTCAAATTCTCAAATTTGATCATATATAGATTTAAATGTTTTATCTGCATTTGTCTCATCTAGTTCACCAGAAAATTCAAATATATTTATACCATTTTCATCTTTTTTATTTACTTCTATTAAAGTTTCCATAAAATTCTTTTTATTAGTTTTATAAATGTTATGATTTAATTATATCTCAAAAAAAACTATTTAGCAAATTTTTATCTAACTTTTTTTAAAAAATGAAAAATATATATACAATAGATGATATAAAAAATATAAAAATATCTATAGGTAAGCCATCTTTGATTTTTTTAAAATGAGATCTTTGATCATGAAAAACAACACTAGTTAAACATATTATTAATAATTTACTTGAAAAAACGTACGATATTACATCTCCAACTTATACTTACTACAACAAATATGATGATATTTTCCATTTTGATTTATATAGATTAAAAAATTATGATGAATTTTTTGCTATTGGATGAGAGGATATTTTAGATAACAATGAAGGAATAATTTTACTAGAATGGCCAGAAATTATTGAAAAACATTATACTCCAGATATTGAAATTTCATTAAGTAAAACATGAGTTAAAAACGAAAGGGGAATAGATATAAAATATAATTAAGATTGAGTTGCAAATTTATAATATTTTATTACAATAATTACATAATTTATTTATTAAAAATATTTATGCCAGAAACAATAAAAAAAGCACAAATTGCAAAGAAAAAACCAGTTAAAAAAACTACAAAAAAATCAGTTAAAAAATCAGTTAAAAAATCAGTTAAAAAACCAGTTAAAAAAACTGTTGCAAAAACTACTACAAAAACAAGAACAACTACAGCTAAAAAGCCAGTAGCTAAAAAAACAACTACTGTAAAAAAACCTGTTACTAGAAAAACTGTTGAGAAAAAAACAACTACAGTTAAAAAAACAGTTACTAGAAAAAAACCCACTAAAAGAGTTACAAAAAAAATTGTAAAAAGAAAGCCTTCTGTTACAAGAAAAAAAGTGACTAAAAAAATGAATTTTATAAAGTGAACTTTTTTGGATGTATTTTCGTTATATAAAAACTTTATTCATTGGAATATTTCAAAGATTTTTATTTTTTGATGGACAATAATTTTATGAGCATTGGCTGTAATACCGTTATTAATTATTCTGTTTACATATACATCAGTTTTTAGTGTTGATTTAATGGCTTTAATTGCTTGAACTATTACTTGAAATATTATTCATGGTTTTGTGTCATATTTTATTTTAATATTGACAGTTTTAGTTTTTGTTATTGTTTTTTCATATTCTAATATTTTATTAATGAAGGTTAATAATGCTTATTTGGATCAGAAAAAATTATCTTATAAGTTAAATGATTATTTTGATTTTAAAAAAATAATAAAATTTTTTAATTTAACAATTTTAAATTTAATAATTCTATTATTACCAATAGTTTTGTTTTGAATACTAATTAGTTTATTATTTTTATTTTCAGGTGACAAAGATGCTTTAAAAGCGCTTGTTTCTACTTCAGTATTTAATTATTTTTCAATTATTAGTATTATAATATTTATTATATCAGTTATATTTTTTATATATTTATCATTTAGAATGGTATTTTCATATTTTATTTTTTCTGATGAGAAAATTTATAATAAAAAAAATAGTATTATCTTTTATTTAAAAGAATCATTTAATAAAACAAAAAAAATAAAAAACTTTTTTAAATATATTTTAATTTTTTTAATATTTTCAATTTTATTATTGCCTATTAATTATCTTTGAAAAACATTAGAATATACTGGAAAAAATTTAAAAGCTTATAGTATGTATTCAAATTTATCTGAAGAAAATAAAGCTAGTCTCAAGTGAGATAATTTGTATTATTTTGAAGCATTAAAACTTGAATATAAAGATTTAAGTATTGATAATATAAGCACAAAAATAAGATTAAACACTTTTTATATAATATTATTTAATATTTTAGGTTTTGTATGTTTATCTGGATTATTTGTAATGATAACTTCTTCATTTTATAAAAGAGAATTAACTTAATAGTAAAAAAATATATGAGAGTATTAATATTTTGAGATATTTATGGAAGAATTGGAAGGGCTGCAATTAAGAAACAATTGCCTTTGTTGAAGGAAAAATATGATCCTGATTTTATTGTTGCGAATATTGATAATACAACTTCTTGAAGATGACCAATAGAAAAACATGTATTAGAATTAGAATCTTTATGAATTGATTTATTAACTACTTGAGATCATATTTTTGATAATATTGATAGAGTAAAAGATGTATTAGATAATGATAATTCAAAATTATTAAGAGTTGCAAATTTTTATGAAACAGATGAATATAAAATTCCTGGTAGATGATATAAGATTATAAAAAAGAATTGAAAAAAATTACTTGTAATTCATTTGATGTGAGAAGTATTTATGAGGTATAATGTTGATAATCCATTTTTGAAAATCAATAAGATTTTAGAAAAAACTAAATGAGAAAATTTTGACTGAATAATTGTTGATTTTCATAAAGAAGCAACTGCTGAATGATATTGAATGTGATTTTATCTAGATTGAAAAATTAGTTTTTTATTCGGTACACACACTCATATTCAAACAAATGATGAATTAATTTTGCCTGAATGAACTTGAATGTTGTCTGATGTTTGAATGAATTGATCGTTGTATTCTGTTATATGAGCTGATTTTGACTCTGTTAAAAAAAGATTTTTAACATGAATAGGTAGATGAAAGATTAAACAAAGTTTAGATAAAAAATATGTTGTAAATGCGGTTGTTGTAGATATTGATGAAAATAAAAAGTGTACTAATATTAAAAAAATTAGAATAAGAGAGGAATTATAGAAAATATACAAGGGGCTAAAGCTACCTTGTTAAGATTATATATTAGCAAGGTGGCTTTAGCCCCTTGTATTTAAGTTAATATTTTATGAAAAAAAGATTTTTATTATTTATAATTTTTATCATATTTTTAGTAAGTTTGATGACTTTTATACTAATATTAAATTATTTAGATCCGTACGAATATAGAATAATAGCAATTACTTCTATTATTTTTACTTTTGTATTATCAGTATCGAGTTTCTTAACGATAATTTTATATTTTTTTAAAAAAATATATTTTAGAGGAAGAGTATATGTTTTTCATGTTTTATCTAGTTTTAGACAATGATTTTTTGTTTCTGTATTTATTATTTCGATAATATTTTTTAAAACATTGTGAGTGCCTCTTGTAATTACATGATTTTTGATACTAGCTATACTTATGCTATTAGAATTTATTATAAAGAATTTAGAAAGTTAGATAAAAAAATATTTTATTTTTAGAAACATTATTTTGAACAAAAAAATATACATATTTCTTGTGTTATTGTTGATACCTTTAACAATAGTTAATGCTCTTTCTGAAATACAGAAAGGAGCTATTTTTGATAATTTTAAAAAGAAACAATATGATTTATTATTTGAATCTGATTTATGAGATTTTTCATCAGAATATAGTGAGATTTTTGATATTTCAAAAAAAGTTAATATTTATGAAAATATTTGAAATGAAGTTGAGCAACAAAGACATGAAGTTGAATGAAAAAATACATTATTATTGCAAAAAATTACTTCATTAGAGGAATCAATTATTGAAATTGATGAAGATATTGAGAAAACATTAATTAATGTTAAGCAAATTAATAATGATGTAATTAAAACAAAAAATGATATTGAATGAAATAAAAAAATAATAAATCTTAAAAAGAAATTAATATCTGAAAATAGGGAAATATTATTAGAATATTTGATATATATTTATAAAAAATGAAATACTGTTTATGAGGATCAAGAAATTGATAATTTAAAAAGTATATTATTAAATGAGGAAAAAATATCTGATATAATAAATGATTTGTATTTTAAGTGAATTATTCAGATAGCATGAAAAAAACTTATAGATAATCATAAAAAATATATTGCAGAGTTATATTTAAAAAAAGTTCAATTAGAAAAACAAGAAGTAAAATTGAAACAATTGAGAAAAATGGGAATAATTGAGAAAAAGATTCTTGAAGATAAAAAAGCATTTAAAGAAAGAATATTAAAAGTTTCAAAGTGACAACAATCATTTTATGAAAAATATGTTTATAATAAGTTAGAAATAGAAAAAAAATTGAAATTGAAAGAATTTACTGAAAAAATTAAATTTAATAGAATTAGAAATAAAATATTAGAAAAATATAATTGTAAATTTGTAGATGTTTCAAAAAATTCTGCTGAATCAAGAGCATTGTCATGAAAATGTTTAGATATAAATAAAATGATTTATTCGGAATCTAAACTTGATGATGAAAAAAATACAACATTTAAATGGCCAATTTTTCCTACTAGGTGAATTAGTGCATATTTTCATGATGTTGAATATAGGAAAGATTTTTGATCTGAACATGAAGCAATTGATATAAAAGCTAATCAATGAACTCCTATTAAGGCACCAGCTGATTGATATGTTATATATATTCAAAAACCAACAACAGAAGATTACGCATATATTGCATTAAAGCATTATAATTGATATATGACAATTTATTGACATGTTAGTGATGTTTTAGTTGAAGAGTTTGATTATGTGAAAGCTTGAGAGGTTTTTGCTCAGACAGGTTGAGAATTTGGTACTTTATGAGCATGATTTCTTACAACATGACCTCATTTGCATTTTGAAATTTTTAAGGATAAGGAGTATATTGATCCTTTTTCAGTTTTAGATTTATCATATATTAAATATAGTAAACTACCTCAAAAATATCAAATTAAATTTTATTCAGATTTTAAGGAAAGAAGATGATATGAGTACAAAAACAAAAGTACAAATTCAAGAGTATTTAAGTTAAATTGATCAAATGAAATTGAAAGACAAAAAGATTTAATAAGTACATATGCTTACCCTCCTTTTAATAATTGGCAAATGTGGATAGATGAATCTCTTGATTGAAATATTGATCCATCATTTGTTATGTGTATTTGATTAGCTGAAACCACTTTAGGTAAAAATATGAAGACCCCATATAATATTTGAAATATTTGAAATACTGATTCTGGTGCTACTAAAACGTTTATGAATGCTAGAAGTTGAATATTTATGATAGCAAGTACGCTTAATAATAGATATTTATGAAATTATAATGAAGTTAGGCAATTAAGTAGGTATGGAAACAAGGATCTAAGTAAACCTATATACGCTTCAAGCCCAGATCATTGGCATAATAATATTATAAAATGTTTAAGTCATTTAAAGTGAACCTATGTTCCAGATGATTATAATTTTAGGTTAATACAATAGGAGTATTCAATATTTTGCTTTAAAAGTAGATGTATGTTAAAATTATGTTATATATTTTAGTATATATCTATTTTTTATGAAAAAATTTAAAGTAATTACATCATTATATTTATTTAGTATAGTTTTCTTTTCAGAATATACATTTGCTGCCACATGAGCTAATGAGCTTGAACAATCAAAACAAAATACTAATTTAATAATGTCATTTTTTAGTACTGAATTATTGTTGAATATTGTATTTGCGGTATTTGCTGCAATTTGAACATTAGCTATTGCAAAAATCGCAACAGCTAAAATGACAAGTTATTTAGAATGAACTTATGCATGAGAAGAGTCAGGTAGAGAAGAGTTAGTATGAGTATTATCTAGAACAGTTAATATATCTATATTATCTATATGATTTGCTATAACATTAACAATACTTGGTATTGATATGTGAATATTTCTTTGATGATTATGATTTGGTATTGGTTTTACTTTAAAGATATTTTTAACTAATTTTATAGCTTGAATATTAATGGTTACACAATGATTTTATCATTTATGAGATGTTATTGAAGTTACAGGAAGGACATGAACCATTAAAAAAATTCATGCTTTATTTACCGAAATTGAGCAATTTGATTGAGTTATTTTCTTTGTTCCTAATGTTAAATTTTTAGAAGAAGATGTGTCAAATTACCATTCTAATGATAAAAGAAGAGTAAGCGTTGATATATGAGTTGATTATGATACTGATATATTAAAGGCAAAAAAGATAATGATGCAGGTTATAGAAAAATTTCCAAATATATTGCAAACACCTTTACCAAATGTTTTAATTACTAAAATGGATGATAGTTCAATAAATTTATCACTTAGATTTTGGATAAATTCTAAAGATGCATTTTTTGATACACAATCAAATGTTACTGAAACTGTTAATTTGGCTTTTAGTCAAGCATGAATAGTGATACCTTTCCCACAAGTCACTTTAAGTAATAGATCTGATTTTAGTATTAATACTAAATAATATAAAAACTATTTGATTTTTATAGTAAAAACTCTATAATATTTATAGAGTTTTTTTAGTTATTTAAAGCCAATAATTATTATGATAGATTTTAACAAAATCGTTCAAAGATTGTGAACAAAATGATGAAAAATTATATTTAAAAGTGATATTTTTGAAATAATTGATCCAGAAAAAAAGTCTATTTATGTAAATAAATTAAATAAAATTATTTATAATTTAAAATCTATTTGAAGTATTATAAATATTAAAGCATGAGTATATATAGTACCTGAAGATAGTGATAAAGATTTAAATAAAATTGATTTAATAGATAAATATTACTTAAAGTTATTAAAAAAATATATTACTTATTATGTATGATCTAGTTATTATATTTCATGAAGAAAATCATTAGAATTTCACATGAAAAACTATGAGATTCCAGAAAAAATTTTTATAGTAAACAGATCATTAAATAAAAAAATAAAAATATGAAATCTTGAAATAGTTTTTAAAACAGTTTCTTGAAAAAATAATTTATGAAAAAAAATAAACTTGTATTCAAAAATGTCAGAGTTTGTTACAATAAAACAAATAGATAATCTAGATTTTAAATTATCATGCCTTGAATTATCACTTATAGAAGCAGCTCTAGTAAATGATACAGAGCTTTGAATTCCAGTTGAGTTGTTATCTAAATCAATTAAAAAATATAATGCAGTAATGGATAAGGATATATTTTACAAAATATGAAAATATAAATTTGTTATGGGATTTAATAGATTAAAAGAAATAGCAAAACACCTTGACAGAGAACTTTATGAGGTTTTTCTAGATATTATCAAAAAAAATGGTTGATTGTTTATTTGAGAGGGAATGAGAGGGATATAAAAAAAAGAACTAATTAGTTCTTTTTTTTATGCTCTTTGTTTTCTTATAAAGAAGAATCAACCAATTATAAGTGATATTAAAAATAAAATTAATATTTCAGGACCAGTTTTTACTTTCGTTGCTTCTGATAAATTTCATTCGTAAGTTTCTCACTCTTCATTTCTAGAAACAGCTTTTACTGCGAAATAATTATATTTTATATTGTCTCAAGTATACTCTACTTCAAATCTAGCAATTAATGAGTTGTCTATTAGTTCTAATTTTCATTCAGAATTTTTCTTATAAACATTATAGCTTTCAGCATCTTTTACTTCATTCCAAGTTAGAACTGATTTACTTTTTAATTCAACTAATTTAAGTCATGTAATTTTTAATTTATCATCAGTAATTGTCGTTTCTTCAACTATTTCAGGTTCTTCAGTTATTTCAACATTTCATGTTCAACTTTCTCAGGCTGAATCTAATACAACTTCATTTACTGTTAAGCTAGCAGCTCATAATTCAGTTTTTTTATGTCATAACTCATCTTGAATATTTATATCTATTGAATATGTTCATGCTTCTGAAGGAGCTGAAGATTTTGCAGTATATATTCAATCTTCAGTTTCAATTAATTCAATTATTGTATCATTTACAATTGCATTTACTTTACTTAAAGAGTGGTTAGAAATTACTTCAATTTCATAACTATCTCAAGTTTCTAATTCTTCAGGAGTAAGTTTTACATTTTTTATACTTAAACTACTTAATTCAACACTTATTTTTACTTCGTCTGATTCTCAAATTACATTTCAGTCTGCATCAAGTATCTTTGCTACAAGTGATACTTCTCAGTCATTTAGATTTTCTACAGTTTTTTCAAAAATTCAATCACTATTACTTGTTGTTAATAGTTCTTCAGTTCAGTTTACTATAATTTTAACTTGATGATTTTTGTTTGTAGTTCATGAAATTCATATAGAATTTTCTCAGATAGTTAATCAATTTTCTGGTGAAATAATAGATATATCTATATTTGTAACAATTTCTACTTGTTCTTCTACAATTGATTCAGCTACTCAAAAAACGGTTTCATCATTTAAATCATATACATGAATGTTTTGTGTTCAGTCTGATTTAAATTTTACTCAATTTTCAAATTTAATTTTTCATTGATCTGATGCAGAAAAAGTAAAAGAATTTTCTTCTAGAGCACTTGGAAGTTCTGCTTCTGGATCACTTTCAGAAAATATTAATATTGTTCATTCATAATCAAGAACAGTTTCATTATTTTTATCAACTGCTTCAATAGTTAAATCAAGAGTTTCATTAACTTTAACAGTGCTAGGATTAAATTCTACTTCAAAATGATCTATTCAACTAGCGAATACTCATGAGTATGAAAACAGAGTAAATGCTAAAAATATAAATAATAGTTTTTTAGTAAATTGCATAGCATGTAGTTTAAATATATAAATACAAATGTATTTTACTTAATTTTTTAAATAAAGAAACTATTTTTTCAAGAAAACAGCTTTACAAGCACGTTTTTTATAGTGTAATAATGTTTTTATTTTCAGGTTTTCTTATTGAAGAAATGAAGGTTTGATAATATTTAATTTTTTTTAATAGCATTTTTTTGTGTATTTCATCTAGTTCACTTAATAAATCATCTATAAGTAAAATAGGTTTTTTTCATGTCATTTTTTCTATAAATATTCATTCCATTAATTTTAACCATAAAATAATACTTTTTGTTTCTCATCTTGATGCAAAATGTCATAATTGTGAAGAATCAACTATAATATCAAAATCATCTACATGTGGTCAAATTGGAGTTCTTCATAATATTATATCTCTATCTAGATTTTTCTCTAAATAATTTTTTAAATCTTTTCAAATATTGTCTTCTGATACTTTTGAATTATAAACAAAATTTATTTTTTCAACTTTTCATCAAAAATATTCTAGAGTAGAATCTATAGATATTTTTAAAAAATTAATAATTTTAAATCTGTACTTATAAATTTCACTTGCTAATTCAATAAATTTATTATTCCAAAAATCTATTTCTGTTTTATTAATTTTTCACTCTTTTATATTTTTTAGAGTTTTATTTCTGTGTTTTATTATTTTTTTATATTTACTTAGTAATTTACTATATGGTTCAAACGAGTTTTTTAGAATATTATCAAGGAAATCTCTTCTTAGAGAAGGGGATAAGTACATAATATTCATTATAATAGGTGAAAAAACTACGCATTTATGTGTTAAATCAGTAAATTTCTTCTTTGTTATTTTTTTACCATTAAGCATATAATTTTTAATAGCTTTTTCATTTTTTTTGTTTGAATAAGAAAATGAAATTTTATTTTTGTTATCAGTTAAATATTCTATAAAAAAATAATCCTTTCACTTTTTTATTAGTTCATCTAAACTAAGTCATGATAAAGAATTATTTCAAAGTAAACTAATAGCTTCAAGTATATTAGTTTTTCATTTTCAATTTTTTCAGATTATAAAGTTTTGATTATTTAGTGAATCAAGTTTTAATTCACTAAAATTTCTAAAATTAATAAGTTTTAGTTCTTTTATCATTGTGTAATTATTTCATAATATTCGTCAATGCAATTTGATCAGCAATAATTTTTTGATTAGAACACTCTAATAGTTCTTCTCTAGATATTTCTTTCTTTTTTTCTATATCTTTTCTAAGTGTATTTTCTGATTCTATAACTGATACTGTAGGTTTTATTCATGTAGTATTTACTTCATTTAATAATTCTACATATTTTAATATTCAGTTTACATCACTAGTTAATTTTTCGCTATTAGTATTAATTTTACTAAGGTTTTTTGATAATTTTTCAATTTGTTCTTGTGTTACGCTCATTTATTTATATTATTAATTTAAATGTTAATTAGAATTAATATAATTTTTAATTTTAAAAAATCAAGTATGTGATTAAAAGAAATGTTAAAAAAAGATTTTTCTAAACCAAAAAGTATTACATTAGAGAGATATAAAGCATCAAAATTTATGTTTATTATTATATCTTTTTTGTTTTTTCTAAATTTTTATTTTGTCTGAGCAGATTTTTATTCAAATATATTTATTCCATCATTAGGTGTTATGTATATTTTGTTATTGTTTTCATTAGTTTTTTTTGTATATTTTTTAATAAAAAAATTATTGGTTGAAAAGATTAAAAATTATTATTTTGTGATTATATTTATATTACTTTTTTTAATTTTGTTATCTTTTTCTTCTATAATAGTTTTTAATGAATGATTAATAGAATTTTATGAAATAATAAAGAATTTTAATTAATAAAACTTACATTATGTATAAAAAACTTTTAGTAGTACTATTTATTACATTTTTTATATCTTCTTGTGGTGATGAAACAACAACTGTAGTGTCTTCTTGACTTGAAAAAATTGAAACTGAAAATATTTCTATTGAAATACCTTTAAGCTGGAAAATTTTAGAAAATACTGAAGATATTTTACCTAAGATAAAAAGTGGTAAAATAGAATTAGCAGTTGCTTCTGAAAACATAGTAAATGGTTTCTCAAACAATTTGCTCATATTATCTGACAAACTAGAAACATTTACAACATCAAAAGATTTCTCAATGTTAAACAATGTTTGAGCATCAGCTGATTATTTAGATTACAGAAAACTAGAATCAAAAGAATTCAAATTTGCAGATGAAGAAGTAAGTGTTATATATATTTTCGAAGCAAAATACAATTTAGACACACCAAAGCTAAAATTCTTACAAACATCACATATATGTAATCAAACAGATGCATTTTTTATAACACTAGCACTTCCAACATCCATTCAAGACACATCTAAGTATGAATCATTTTTGAAGACGTTTAGGTGTAAATAAAACCTTACCCTAACCTTCTCCTTTGAATGAGAGGGTATAAATAAGTAAAAAACTTTTGAAATTACTTTTTTTTTCTTTATAATCCTCTTGCAATAAAATAATGGTGCCATGGTAGAGTGGTTATACAGCGGTCTGCAACACCGTATACAGCGGTTCGAGCCCGCTTGGCACCTCCAAATAAAATTGAAGATAAAAATGGCTATTTATAGCCGTTTTTATTGTTTTTGAGTATTGGGGGATAGATTGATTTCATGCTTTTTTTAATTTTAAAAATAATTTTTAAGTTAAATTTACTATATATAAAAATATATATTGTATATATAATAATCTTGCAAAAATAATTTATATTGTTATGATAATATATATTTAGTAAAAAAAATAAAAATTTATGAAAAAACAAAATAACATAATAATATATAATACGGACGACTGAAAATCTGCTGTTTCTTTGTATTCAAAAGATTGAAGCTTTTGGATGAATCAAAACCAGATTGCTGAACTTTTTGACACCTCTATTCAAAATATTAGTATTCATACAAAGAATATCTTTGAAGAGTGAGAATTAAGCCAAGAATCAGTTATTAAGGATTACTTAACAACTGCCTCTGATTGAAAGAAATATGAAGTTACTTTTTATTCTTTAAAAATGATTTTAGCTATTGGTTTTAGGGTTAGAAGTAAAAGGTGAATACAGTTTAGAAAATGGGCTAATCATAATTTGAGAGAATATATGATTAAAGGCTTTATAATGGATGATGAAAGATTGAAAAATTCTGATGGAAGACCTGATTATTTTGATGAATTACTTGCTAGAATTAGAGATATTAGAACTTCTGAAAAGAAGTTTTATCAAAAAGTGAGAGATTTATTAATTCTAAGTAGTGATTATGATTCTAGTGATAAAGTTACTCAAATGTTTTTTGCTGAAACTCAAAATAAAATATTGTATGCAATTACTGGTAAAACTGCTTCTGAAATAATAGTTGATAGAGCTCTTGAAAATAAACCAAATATGAACTTAACGAGTTGGAAATGAAAGATTGTTAGAAAATGAGATATTTTCATTGCAAAAAATTATTTAACTGAAGATGAAGTTGATAGTTTAAATAGGTTTGTCATGGTTTTTTTAGAATCTGCTGAATTAAGAGTAAAAGATGAAAAAGATATTACCTTAAGTTTTTGGAGAGAAAATATTGATAAAATTATTGAATTTAATAGAAAAAAAATATTAAAAAATAATTGAAGTATTTCAAATAAACAAATGAAAGAAAAAGTAGATATTGTGTATAAAAAATTTAATAAAATTAGAAAAAGCATTGAAATAAAAGAAGCTAACAAACAAGATCTAGTTGAATTAGAAGAATTAGAAAAAATTATAAAAATTTGAAAAAAATAAAATATCTTAGATTAGTATAAAATTATAATTTAATCTCATCCAATATATTTCTTAAAGTTCGCTTACATCAACATCAAGCACCTAAAAGCGGCTTATTGAGTCGTGTTTGTTTTATTCAAGATAAACTATTATCTTAGTTATTTTTTTAAAATTTTACCTTTTAAACAATTAAAATTATGTTCTTATTTACATTAATAATATTACCTTTATTATCATATTTTATATTTAATATTTATAAAAGTGATTATAAAGAATCAAATTGAGTAGTAAAAATGATATGAATTCTATGATTATTAATATTAATAATTATAATTACATCTGAAATTTTTCATAGAAGAGATAGTTATCTTGTTATAACACTGATTTGGTATCTTGCAGTATTTTTATATTATTTTATTCTTAGTTTTAAATTACAATTAAAAAATATTTCAAAAATAAAGTACACTAAAATTACTCTTTCAGGAGCATTAATAAAGCTATTTTATATGATTTGTTTATTTATATTTTTTATAAATGTTGTAGATGATTCTAGAGTTATTAACAAATTAAATATATTTAGACATAGTTCAGATTGGCATATTAATTTTGTTTTTGTATTTTTTGCTACAATTTTATTATCATGATTAATATATGAATTAATTGATATGATTAAAAATAATATTTTTAGAAAAATACTTGATAATAGAACGATGAAAACTAAGTTAAAAAGGGAACTAAAGAGGGAAATATTGAAAGAATTAAAAAGTTAATTTATAGGCTATCAAATAGGTAGCTTTTTTAATAAGAGTAATATGTTATTGTAATCTGATTTTTTTACATTTTACCCATGTATAACAGTAGGTAAACACCCAACACATACAAATTTTTCTTCACCATCTTTTTCTATTTTAACTAAAACTTTGTCATGTGATGTTTTTTCACACATAAAACATTTATTTTCCATAATTTTTATAATATTAAATAAGATTACTAAAATAGTAATGATTTAATTAATAATTACAAGAAAAAAAATATATAATGAAGGTTCCTGTGAAAACAGGGCCTTTTTTGTTTTTTATAAAAAAATATGATAAAATATAGTTATATATTTATTAAAAATAAAAATATGGCAAATATGGCAAAAATATCATTTATTACGGATTCTTTGAATATACCTGATGATATTAAAAAAGAAGTATTATTAAATGTTGATAAAATTGAGGTAATAGATTTTTTAGAAATTGTAGAAAAATATTTAAATTCTGTGAAAAAAATTAAGCAAAAAAATAAACATGTTTCTATAGAATATGTAACTAATACAAATAATTTTAAAGAAACATTAGATAAGCAAGAAGAAAAATTACCAGAAATTGATTTTTAATTTTTTAATATTAAAAAATTGTGAGTGAAACAATAAAAAATGTAGAAAATCAAACTGAAAAAAATGCTAGTATTTCTGAAAGATTTAAAAATATTGAAGATTCATTAAATATTATAAATGATGATGATAAAGTATCTGATGATATTGATGAAACACAATATAAAATAAATGCATTAAAACGACAATGAAATATTTCAAAAGAAACAGAAATAGCATTTAATAGAGTTTTAGATAAACATGATAAACTTGTTGAAAGACAATTTGAGTCTAGTTTAGAATATATTGATGCAACACAAGATTTATTAGTAGATTTGAGTGAACTAAAATTAAAAAATTGAAAAAAACTAAAAGAAGTTACAATTGATTGATGATTGTTTGAAACTACTATTGCATTATATGAATGAACTAAAAAAGCATGAGAAAAAATAATTGATGAATTTAAACAAAATTTAAAAACATTTGTAAGTCCTGATGAATGGATGCAAATAGTAAAAGCATTATGACAGGCATTGATTCCACCGATAGATTTTATTAAAAATATACTTGAATGAATTAAAAATCATGCAACTAGAATATATGATTATATCCAAATGGTGAGTGAAAATTCAACAAAAAAATGATTTTGAGTTGAAATGAGTAAGTATTTACCAGAAACCTGATTACCATTACTGATATCATCTGTATGACCTTGAAAATTTTTTAAAATATTGAAAATAGATAAATTTATTCCTGATAGTGTAATGAATTTATGAAAAAAATGAGAAAAACCTAAAGAATCCTGATGAGAAGTAGAAAAAGATTTAGTAAATCCATTAGAATTTAGATTTGCAGCTAATGTTCCAATAGAAAAAGCAAGAGATAATATTGAAAAAGTTTGAGAATTGTTAACAAAAGAGTACTTTACATTCTGATTTGAAATGAGTAATAAGGCTCTTAGAACATTAGTAGAAATGACTGATTATATAATAAAAAATAAGGATAAAATTAAGCTAAGCAAAGAAGTTAAAAGTGATATGGTTTTAAATCTTTCAAGAATGAATAGAAAAATTACTACTATCATGGATAATGATAATGTACCTATGAAAACAAAAAGATTTTTAAATAAAGTAAGATCAAAAAAAATGGTTGTTGCTTATAATAAAATTAATCCACAAAAAATAAAATAATATTATATTTATTAATAAAAAAATTATGACAGATTATAATAAGATTCAGGATTTAGAATGAGTTACTTGAGAAGAACTTTTTAGAGAATCTTGAGAAGCTTATGAAAAACAAGTTAAACTAGCGGTAAAAAAAATTAATAATACAATTAAAAAAATAAAATCTTGAGATAATGAAGAAATAAATATATTCATGAGAATGATTTTCGAAAAAAATAAGGAGGGATATAAAAATAATCCACACAAATTTCAGGAAGAAATTATAGAGTGGTTAAAAAAATATATTGCTTATATTAAAGGTGATTTGTGAAATGATTCTGAAAACTTTTTAGAAGATGATTATGAGTTTATATTTGAGAAATTTGAAGAACACTTTAATAAACTTATATATTTTGGTGGAGTTAATCCTTTTGAGAAACAAATGAAAGAACAAGAATATAGTGAATTAGAAAAGAAATATTCTTGAGTAATTTGATGGTTAAAATCTACAGTTTCATGAATATTAAATAAAAATAATTAAAATAATAAAGCAAAAAAAGGCACTCAGTTTAGTGCCTTTTTAAAATTAAATTTATAATTTTTAAACGGTATCATACGCAAAAAATAATTTCAAATTTTTTCCTTCAGTAGATTGCATTACTGCAATTAAGCCAATAATCAGAAAAATAATGATTGCAGGTAATTGATAAATTGCTCCAGCTTTTTTCTCACCTACTGAATGTTTGGTTAGAGAAAGTACCATAAATACATCTCCAATAATATGGAGAGTAATAACTGATAAATTTATTGCCAGGTTTCCTTTATCAAGAAACTGAATCAATAAAACAGTTAATAAACAAACAACTAGTACTTTTAAATTACTTCTTACAAAATCCTCAAAATCTGAACAAAATGCTCTTAAAAATATTTTCATAATATATCCTCACTTGTAATTTTTTTTAGTAGAAGTATTTATGTTATATATAAAAAAAATAAAAAGTAAAGAAAATATTGACTTTCAGCTTTATTTATCTATATTATATTATAATAATTTTATTATGATTATGAAATAATGTATGTCAAATACTAATGTTACTATGTTCGGTGGGGTTACAAAGATAGATTCAAAAGGAAATCAAATATTGAGTCTGACTTGATCAGGTACTCTTTTAGAGGTATGAGGACTTAGAATATTAACAGACATATGACTATTTCAATGAGGTTCATGAGCAGAAGCTTTTAATGCAACAAATGTAGATTTTTTAAAAGGTATTGATGCTGTAGTTATAACTCATCCACATGTAGATCATGTTTGAAGATTACCACTTTTGTATAAACATGGTTTTAGATGACCAATATATATGACACCTGCTTCAAGAAAAATCACTAAAGAAATGCTTCTTGATTGTTATAAAATTCAAGAAGAAGAAAAGGAAGAAAGGATCAAAAGAAATAATAAACTATGATTTAGATTAAGAGATGCTTTAAAAATAAAGCAAGCTCTTTTATCATTGAAAAAAAATAATATTAAGGACAGTGAAGAAAAACAAAACATTCAGGCATTTTTATATAAAAAATTAGGAAAATCTTATAACGAAAAAAGTGTTTTAAAAGAAATAAATGAATTTTTAAGTTTTCATAAAGTTGAAAAAGAATCAGATATTTGAAAAGTAATAGCAAAACTAAAAGAAACTCTTTTCTCAGAAGAAGATTTGCAATGAGTTATAGCAATGATAGAGTCTTTAGAATACTGAGAAGAAAAAATTATTTCAAATGAAGAAATAAATATTGAAAACAAAAATACTGAAAATCATGGAATATTAGTAGATTTACCAGAAAAAATATCAGCAGATTGATTTAATGAAATTATTACAGTAGGTACTATTGAGGATAAAAGAAAGTTAAGAAAAATATGGGAAAACAAATTATCTCAAGAAATTGAAAGGGTTTTTCATGAAAATCCAGATCTTATTAATGATGAGAAAAATAAATTAGAAAAAGAATTAAAAACAGCTTATATTTATTGTAATGAACAATATTCATTTCTAAAAAATAATAAATCAAATAAAGATGGCTCTTTTTTTCGTAGCGGGAAATTAAAATCCAAAAACTAACTAAATTTTTA
>CAZGNU010000024.1:0-22763 GCA_964527325.1 uncultured Candidatus Peribacteria bacterium
CACTAAAAGCCCCGGATCTTTAGTCCGGGGTGGTTAATATAACTGAACGGTTACTCTCTTGTTCTGAGGAAGAAAAAATAATAGAAACAACGAAAAAAGATTTTTATATAGAAACTAAGCAAGTAGCTGATTTTGCTAAGGATTTAACTATTAATAAAACAGGGAAGGTTGATTCTAGTCAGAATATAAATCTGTCTTCTCAAATAGCATGAAGAGTATCTAAAATATTTGTAAAACAATGAGATCAAGTACAAGCTTGAGCTATTATTGCCAGAATGGAGGATAATATTGCTAACTATACTTTTGCTTTAGAAATGGCACAAAATGCCCTAGGTAAAGTAAAAATAAATTATGAAACTACAGAAAATCAATTAAATAAAGCAGTAAGTGATTTAAAAATTAATTTGAGTAATTTAAAAATTGATGAATATAATTCTAGTTCATCATTGGAGCTAGAAAAAATAGATAATACTGCAAAAAAAATGACTATTGATTATGAGAATTTAAAAATTTCAAATATTCAAACTATAGAAGGTTTTAAAAATTCTTTATCTAAAGATTTGATTTCATTTAATATTTTTATTGATAATATTATACTTTTTTCAGATAATATATTATGAGTAACTGTAAAAAATAGTAATAATAACAATACTTTTGAAATATATTTATGAGCAAAAAATTCTTCTCAAAAAAGAGAAACGGAAGATTTACTAAGAAGTTTAATAGATTATAAAAATAATAAACTACAAGAAATAGATTATAGCTTTGAATGAAGCGTTTGATTTGATCAAAATCTATTAATTGTTGAACAATGATATGATATAATTAGTAATTTACTTACAAATTTAAATGATACTTTAGATAATTCAGTTATTAGTTTGTGAAATTTGTCTGATACTACTATAAGTTGATATAAAACTAGTATTAGTACTTATTGGATTACTTTTAATACAAATAATTCATGATTCGTTTGAACAAAAAACTCAATAAATTCTTTTCTTGAAACTTATAAAAATTCTGAAGAATCATTAAAAAAACAAATTGAACTATTATTAGATGATAAAAAAATCTATATTAAATCACTTGATACTAGATTAGAAATAGATGAATCTACTTTACAGGAAGCAATATCCAACAAAGCCTTAACATTAAAACATTTAGATGCAAGTATAACAGATGCTAGAATAGGTTATAAACAAGCACTTAATAATTATAATAAACTTATAATTAAATCTCCAATTACTTGAGTAGTAGGTAAGATATGAATTGATGTATGACAAGAAGTCTCACCATGAATACCACTTTTTGAAATTTCAAATAATTCTAGAAAACAAATAACTATATCTTTTAGTAAAGATGATTTACAATTTATTAATGTTTGAGATATAGTAACTATAAAAAATAATTGAAATTCTTTTGTAGGATCAATTTATTCTATTTCCAATATAGCAGATAATAATTTAAAGTTTCCTGTTCAAATTGATTTTAATGACAATCTAAATTTCGTTTGAGATATAGTTAATGTAATAGTTCCATTTAAAACTAATAAGATATTATTGCCAATAAATATTATTGAAATTGATAATTCTTGAAAATGAATAATTAATATATTAGTTAATTCAGAGATAGTAGAAAAAAATCTTACTTTATGAAAATTTTATTGAGATAAGGTTGAAATTCTTGATACAATAAACTCCGGCTTAGAGATAATTACAACAAATGTTAGTAATTTTGATGGTAATAAATTTATTTTAAAAATAAAATAGGTACTTATATTTGAACCCATCCCCCTACGGGTACTTCCCTTGGCCCTAAAGGATACACCTTCGGATAAAAGGGAAGAAATTAGATTTCTCCCTTTTCCAAAGGGAGTACCGAGGTACGAGGGGAGGGATTAGAAAGATAATCAACAAAAAAAACATGCAAAAAAAAATAAATATAAAAAAAATAAAAAAACTCACAAAAAATCTTGAGAGTGGTTTTTTTGGTTTTTGGGTAAAAAATTTAAAAACAAGTTTTTTACTTATATTTTTGATTATTGTTGCATGATTATTTTCACTATTTACAATTCCAAAAGAATCAAGTCCAGACGTTAAATTTTGAATTATAAGTATTAGTATAAGTTATCCTGGAGTTAATCCTGTGGATATGGATTCTCTTATTACTGAAAAAATAGAGAATGAAATAGAAGACCTTGAGTGAATAAAAAAGATTTCATCTACATCTGCTGTTTGAATGAGCTCTGTTGTTGTGGAACTTGAGACAGGAATAATTACAAGAGATGTCCTTACTGATATAAAAGATAAAATAGATAATCTTGATTTTCCTGATGATGCTAGTGATCCTTTTGTTACTGAAATTGGTTCTAATAATGAGCTTATTTATGAAGCTTTAATTTATTGAGATGCAAATATTTTCGATGATTTTAGTTTAAATAAAAAAGCTAAAATAATTAAGAATAAGCTAGAATGAACTAATGGTATTGCAGAAATAGAAATTTGATGACTTGATTCTTTGAAGTGGACTTCTGCTTGATGATGAGATACTGATTATACTATTAATGTATTACTTGATAAAAACAAGGTAGAACAATTAGGTTTATCTATTATAAATATTTCAAATATAATTAAGATAAACAATAAAGACACTCCTATTTGAAATTTTAATGTTTGAAATTTAGGTTATGATTTTAGGTTTGAATGACAATTATTAAATGTTACTGATTTAAAAAATGTTGTTTTGAGAGACAATTGAGTATCAAAGGTTATTCTTAGTGATATTGCTGACTTTGAATTAGAATATCCATGAGATGATATTAGAAGGTTAGGTTGATATGAAATGAAATGAAAAAATTATATTTCTATAGTTGTAAATAAATCAACTTGAGCAAGTGTATTTGATTCTTCAAGAGATTCAAAACAAGCCTTAGAGGAATTATTAAGAACAGATCCTGATTTTAGATGACTTAGTTTAATGTATTCAAAAGATATGAGCGAACTGATTATCCAGGATTATGATAATCTTTCCAGAACAGCTACTACTACAATTATTTTAGTATTTATTACTATAATGTTTTTTGTATGATTTAGAGAATGAATCATAGCTTCACTTTTAATACCACTTTCATTTTTAATCACTTTTACAGTTTTAGATTTATTATGATTAAGTTTAAATTTCTTAACAAATTTTTCACTTGTATTAACTCTTTGAATTGCAATAGATACTGTGATTGTAATTATTGAATGAGCTTCTGAAAAAATGAAACTCTGATTTAGTAGGAGAAGAGCAATAACTATTGCAATTAGAGACTTTAAATCACCACTTATTAGTTGAACACTTACTACGCTTGCTGCTTTTTTACCTTTAATGTTCCTTCCTGGTCTTGTTTGAAAATTCCTTTCTTATATTCCAATAACTGTTTTTTCTACTTTACTTGCTGCTTTAATATTATCACTTACATTAAGTACTACACTATTTTTATTATTTATGAAAAGTAAAAAAACTTATCATAAAGATAAAAAATTTGAAAAAAATATGACAAGCGATGATGTATTACTTTTAGAAGCAAATAGGGAGGGGAAGAAAAAAAGAAAATATAACACTTTATCAATTAGGGAAAAAGCTCTACATGGTTTATGAGAATTTTATGAAAAATTTTTAAACAAAATACTACATTCAACTAAGCAAAAAATATTATTTATATTTATTCCGGTATTGTTACTTATAACTAGTTTATTTGTTTTATCACCAAGGATTTGATTTATATTGTTTCCAAATACTGATATGTGAATTATTACTATTGATATAGTATGACAAAGCTGAGTTTGAGAAGATTTAATGAGTAAATATTTGAGTAATGTTGATAATTCTCTAAATAAAATAGAAGAAGTCAAAACTTATTATTCTACTGTTAAAGGTAATAGATTTTCAGTTTATCTTGATTTAACAGATGTAAATTTGAGAAAAGATAATTGACAGAGGAGTGTGTATGAAGTAGAAAAAATAATATCAAATGATTTAGAAAATCTTAGATCTGAGTGACTTGATGTTTCTGTTGTAACTTTAAAGGATTGACCACCAACTTGATCACCAGTTTGAGTTAAATTAAAGTCTAATTCTGCACTTAAATTTGATACATTAAAAAAAGTTGCAGATGATTTTGAGATAGAGCTAAGAAATATTGCTCATACTAAAAATATAACTTCATCATCTTCTGATTCACCAGGACAATTTGTATTTACTTTTGATAAGCAAAAATTATCTCTAGTATGATTGAACCAAAATGATATTTTAGCAGAATTATATTTTTATACAAACTGAATAAAAGCCTGAAGCATTAAATCAGAACTAGAAGATAATGAAATACAAATTTTTTTTAAACAATTTGAAGAAAATCTTTCTCCAAGTGATATTGAAAATATAGTAATAAATACAAGAATATGAAAAGTAAGAGTTTGAGATTTCGCTACTTTTGAATTTAAAAAATCTGTAAATGCTATCACTAGAGAAAATGGAGATATAATTATTTCTGTATGAAGTGAAGTAGAAAAGTGATTCCTACCAACAGATGTACAACCTACTTTAGATGATTTTGCTAAAAATTATAATTATCCAGATGGAATTAGTTTTTTGAAATCATGAGAATGAGAAGAAAATAAGGAGTTAATTGTTTGAACTATAAAAGCACTTATAATTTCAATATTTTTAATATTCTCAATACTAGTTTTCCAATTCAATTCATTTTTACAACCACTTATTGTACTATATTCTATAGTACTTGCATTTTTATGAGTAAATATTTGATTATACTTAACAGGTAATCCATACAGTATGCCATTTGGTATTTGATTTATAGCTCTTACTTGAGTAGTTGTAAATGATGCTATTATATTAATAGACAAAATAAATAAAACAATTAGTTATAAAAAGTGACACACTAAATCAAGAATTGATTACGTTAATCAAATAATAATAGCCTGAAAATCTAGACTTCAACCAATAATAGTAACAACTCTAACAACAATATTCTGAATTCTTCCACTTGCTGTTCAAGACGAATTTTGGGCATGATTAGGATTTACCATAATATTTTGACTTTTCATGTGAAGTACAATGACAATTGTTGTAATACCGATACTTTATGATGTTTTAGTTATAAAAAAGAAATGAATTTAAAAATAAAAAGTGATTTTTTAGACAGCCTCTTTAAGCACTTTCTTTTGCTCTTTAAAATAACTAAAATAAAGTTTTTTAAAAATGCATTCGACTATTTGTCTATTTGACAATTTAAATACTTTGTAAATTTTTTATATAACTAAACCATAAAATTATGAGAAATATTGATTATTGGAGGAAACAAAAACAAAATAATGAAAAAAAGATTATTCTTATTCTATCGTGAATATTTTATAGAACATTTAATTAAGATTCAAAATTTTTAAGTGATAAGTTTTGATTCAAATCCTGTTAGGTATTAATTATCTAAATAAACTTAAATAGTCTTCAAAAATATATTCTTTATTTCTTTTATTTATTGATTTTTGTTCTAAAATTCAAATTTTAATAAAATCTTCTATAAATTTGTTAGCTGTAGTAGGAGAAGATATATTTAATACATTCATAATATCTTTATAATTAACTACAGGATTACTATATAAATAATTTAATATAGTTTGACCTTTTTTCATTCTTCTTCCAAAAGAAATTAATTTTTTTTCTGATTTTTCTTTTAATTCAAGAACTTTATCTAAAGTATTAATAGAGTTCTTACAAGTTTCTATTATTCAATTAAGTATAAAAATAATAAAATGTTCTATATTATTTTGTTCTCTAGCTATTGTTAATGCATCATAATATGATCATCTATTTTTTTCTAAGAAGTCTGATATATATAAAATAGGAGATGTGATTATATTTTTTTCAATTAAGTATAAAATAATCATTAATCTTCATATTCTTCAGTTTCAATCTAAATATGGATGAATAGTTTCAAATTGATAATGAGCTATAGCTATTTTTATAAGTTCTGGAATTTCTATTTCATCATTGTGTAAGAAATTTTCATAATCAGTTATTAAATCTGATAAATCATCTTGATGTGGAGGAATAAAAAAAGCATCTTGTAAACTAGACCCTCAAATCCAATTTTGTGATTTTCTTATTTCTCAGGGATTTTTATGTTCTCATCTAGCTCATGATAATAATTCTTTATGTATATTACAAAATAATCTAAAAGATAAAGGTAAGTCTTTTAGTTGTTCTATTCATAAATTTAATGCTCTAATATAATTTTGAACTTCAATTAAATCATTTCTTTCTTCTAAAGTTTTATAACTTGTATCTTTTGCAAACAAATCATCAAATTCAGTTTTTGTTCATTCTATTTTACTAGACCCGATTGCCTCCTTTGATATATGCATACTTATAAAGAAGTTTATATCAGGAATAAATTTGGAAAAACTTTCTAATTTTCATAATTCTAAATTAGCTTTTTCAAGTAGTAAATTAATTTTTGGATTATCCCATGAAAAATTTTTATTTATTTTTTCAGGAAGAAAACTTTTATATTTATACTGTTTTTTATAAGTTCATGATTTAAATTTATTTTCCATTTTTTATTAAAATTATGAAATAAAGAAATTCTTATTCCAATTATATCACAAAAAATGGAATAAGGAAATTTATATTTCATTTTTTACTAGAAAAATGGAACAAGAAAAAGTAAATTGTATATTAATCATTAAAAATGGAATATGTGGTTCAGGATTTTCAACTTTCGCTATTTATAATGAATTTGGTTTAGATTTATAAAAAAGAACTATGACTAGACAGCCTCTTAAAATCACTTTTTATTTTATCTCATGTACCTGAATACTAGGAATAACCTCTTTCTTTTTCTTTTCTATTCAATAAACAGTTACAATCTTATCTCATTTTTTCACTAATTTTTGTTTTTTTAATTCCTTTAATGCTGTTTCAATATTTTTTTCGTTTGACCTATTTTTAATTAAAAATGTTTTTAATCAAAATAGTATAGTTAGTTTTTTGCGTAGGGAATCAGAGTATGTGAAACTATATACATGTAGTTTTGGTCTAAATGCAGACATTACTTTTGCCATAAATCATGATTTAGTGAAGACTAAAATATTTTTAGCTCACAAGTTTTCAGCGGTAATTATTGTATTTTTGATTAATATTTTTTTATCTTCGTGAATTCAAAGATCTCTAGAAAAATAATCATGCTTATATTTTACATGTTTTTCTGTGTATCTTAAAACTCTAGCCATAGCTTTTACTGCTTCTAGAGGATACTTTCCCATAGCAGTTTCTCATGAAAGCATAGTACAGTCTGTTTTTTGCATAGCAGAGTTAAATACATCACTTACTTCTGCTCTTGTAGGAATAGGATTTTCTATCATACTTTCAAGCATTTGAGTTGCTATTATAAAGTATTTTCATGCAGCCTTACATTTATCTGCTATATCAGTTTGGATTATAGGTAGTGTTACATAATCTACTTCTGCTCATAAATCTCATCTAGCTATCATTATTCAGTCTGAGTGCTTTATTATTTCATCTATATTATCAAGAGCTTCTTGATTTTCTATTTTTGAAATTATTTGAGTATACTCTGGAGCTTTAATTCTTTTTAAGTATTTCCTTAATTCTAAAATATTTTCTTTATTTCTTACAAAAGACATAGCTATAAAATCAGTTCATTGTTTTATTGCAAATTTTATATCTTTTTTATCAGATTCTGTAATTCCTGGTAGTTTTAATTTAATTCCAGGTAAATTCAAGTGTCTTTTTGATCATACAGAGTGTTTATTTAAAGCTCTACATATTAGTGTTCATTTTCCTTTTTTTATTACTTTTGCTTTCAATAATCAAGTATCTATATCTATAATATTTCAAATATTCAAATCCTTAGTAATAGGTTCATAGTCACAAACTATTATTTGTTTTTTTGTGTTTTTTACAGTTTTTTCTTGTTTTATTGTTGTTATTATAAATTCTTCTCTAGTTTTAATCTCTATTTTTCATTCTATAGTTTTTGTTCTAATTTCTGGTCATTTAGTGTCAGTTAAAATACCAAAATTTGTTTTTCAGCTTTTATTTAGTTTTTGAACACTAGAAATTATTTTTCCAAAATAATCATAGTTTGTATGTGAATAATTTAATCTAACTAAATTTGCTCCTGATTTGTACATTTTTTCTATTATTTCTGGAGAGTCTGAAGTTGGTCACAATGTAACTATTATTTTTGTTTTTTTCATTTTTTTATTAGGTTATTTTATTATTAATATCATGATAACATTAGAATTAAATCAGTTTGTTCACTATAAGCTGCAACAATAATATCTAATTCTTTATTACTTAGTTTTTCTCATTTGGTTAAAAATTTTTTTAATATTTTTGTTTCTTTTTTACGTTTTAATCAATCAATTATCGCTTGATTAACAGGTTCACAATAATTAGAAATCTTTTTAATATTTAGAAATTTAGGTTTTGGCCAATTTGGCATTGGTGATGATTGTTTAAATTTTTTATCTTCCATTTTTTTAGATTATATATTTAATTTATTAAGTATTTTCTTTTCAACTATATTTATTTTTTCATTACTTACAAATCATGCAGCTTGTTTATGTCACCCTCAACCAAATTTTGAAGCTATTTTTGATACATCAAAGTTTGGAGTAGATCTAAAGCTTGTTTTTATAACTTTATTTTCAATTTCATGTGAAATAAAAGCTATTTCTACTCACTCAATATTTGTAAAAAATTCTGAAATAAGTCATTCTAATTCTCTTTCATGAGCTCATACTTTTTCAAATACAGTTTTTGGAATAATTGCCCAAGCAATTTTTCAATCTTTTGATGTTTTCATGTGATTTATTAGTATTTCTCACCATAATTTAGACTGAGATAGTGTTTTTTTCTTATAAAATTCATAATACGGTTTTCTGAAATCTGCTCATAATTTTACTAATTTTGAGGCTACAACATATGTATTACTTGTAGTATTTGAATTATAAAAAATATTTGTGTCAGTATATATTCAAGCAAGTAGGGTAGTGGCTGTTTTTGGTGTTATATATTTAGTAAAGCATAGTTCATTAACTATATTAAAAATCATCTCACTTGTTGATGAAGCTTTTGGGTTAATTATATCTAAGTCTCAATATCCAGAATTTGAAATATGATGATCAATAACTACAAAATCAGCTTTACTAATAATATCTTTATTATTTTCATAAGATTTTCATAATCTATCTATACTTCCAGAATCTAATCAAATTACCAAATCAGGATTAAACTTTTTTACATCTAAATCTGGTTCAATTATATTTTTATATCCTAAGAATTTAAAGCTTTCTTGTTCTAATTCATCATTCATTCCTCTTACTTCTTTTCAAAGGCTTTTTAGTATATCATATAAGGCAGATAAACTTCAAAAAGCATCCATATCCATTCTAACATGATTTATTAATAGTATTTTTTGAGAAAAATTTATCAATTCTCATAGTTTTTGTATTTTTTGTTGCATTATTTTTAATAATTTTTAATTATATATTTGTATATTAATTGATAATTTTAAATAATCAATTTTTTTAAATTTTAAACGAAAAAAATTGAGCATTTTGGGTAAAATGTCTCAATTTCAAGAGTGTCTACGATTCACCTGCAGGTATTTAAATTGTTACCTGGGGAAAGGTTCGACGTGTTCGAAAATCTAATCCTTGATATTTCTTGAGAATGATCAGTTCTCTAACTTAAACCCTGTTTGGGTGTTTTTTTAATAACTATTCACCAGGTTATTTTATTTTTATTTTTGAATCATTTTTCAGATTCTTTTTTTTTGGGTGGTGATAGCTATATTCATCCAAAAATCAATAGTTCTATTAATTTCTAAATGAATATATCTATCTCCGTTTTTGTTTTTATTTTTGTTCAGCTTGCGCTGATTTTTTTATTAGGTAATCTTACTGGATATTTGTAAGCACCATTCTAACAGAGAAAAAATTATTTTAATGATCTTGTGTAAGTTGAAATTAACTTACATAACAATTATATCATTAATTAAAAAAATACACCAAGAAAAATAAACTTTTTTTCTACTTTTTTTATTGTTTTCCATATAACACCTTTATATAGCCATTATTGCATATGTATTAAAAATGATTTTTCTAAAAAAACTTGTAATTTTGTATAAAAAATGTATACATAGAAGTAATAAAATAAGCTCTTAAAATAGCAATTTTGTTACATTTTTTTATACAATAAAACAGTATTTCTGAAAATGTTAAAAAATAGTAAAAATCTGAAGTCTCTTTCTCTTAAGTAAGAGAAAGAATTCAAGATAGAGTTATGAGAAATAGAATATTATTACTTACTTATTAACAAAAAACAGTGTTAAATCTATCAAAAACATACCTAAAAACAGATATAAATGACTTTTTAGAGTCAGATATCCCTAAATTTCAGAATTTAGTGTCTTTTCATAGTGATTTGTATTACAACAAAGAAGAGCCAATTATTTCAGATTATGAATATGATGAGTTACTTAATAAGTTATCTCAACTTGAAGAAAAATTTTGAGTTACTACTAAACAATCAACTTTGATATGAGCTGAGGTTTTAGAGTCTACTTTTGAAAAAGTTAAGCATTCTAGACCTATGATTAGTTTAGATAATACATATAATGAAGAGGATTTAAATGATTTTAATAAAAGAGTGTTAAAAAACTTAACCCCTCCCTCTATCCCTCCCCTACAAGGAGAGGGAAGAAAGATGAAATATTCTTTAGAATATAAGTTTGATTGATTAGGAGTAGAATTAATTTATAAAAATTGAGAATTAACTCAGGCAATTACAAGGGGGAATTGAGTGGAGTGAGAAGATGTTACCGTGAATGTTATGCAAATAAAAAATATACCTAAAACTATTACTTATAAAAAACACTTAGAAGTTAGAGGGGAAGTAGTTATGCCAATTTCAGTTTTTGAATGACTTAATGAAAAAGCAAAAATAGAATGAACAAAGATTTTTGCTAATCCTCGTAATGCAGCTAGTTGAAGTCTTAGAATGAAAGATGCTAGTGTAACAAAACAAAGAAAACTTAAATTTTTTGCTTATGATTTAGCTAATTTTGACGAATATAGATTAGATATAAAGGTTTTTGATTATTTTTTAGTAATAAAAAGTTTAGAAAAATTAAATTTTGAAATATCTAGTTATTTTGAAATATTTGATTGAATTGAAAAAGTTATTAAGAAAATAGAAAAATTCTGAGATTACAAAAAATGAATTGATTTTGAAGTAGATTGACTTGTATTAAAAGTAAATGACGTAAGTTTATGGAACGAAATTTGATTTACAGAACATCATCCAAAGTATGCTATTGCATATAAATTTCCTGCTGAAATATTTACTACAGAGATAATAAGTATTGATTACCAAGTCTGAAGAACATGAACAATTACTCCAGTAGCAAATTTAGAACCTATAAATATGTGATGAGCAGTTATTAGAAGAGCAACATTACATAACTTTGAAGAGGTAGAAAAATTGGATGTAAAAATTTGAGATACTGTGTTTATAAAAAGAGCAGGGGAAGTTATACCAAAAATAATCTCAGTTTCTGTTTCATGAGAATGAAAACAAATTACTCCACCAGAGTTTTGTCCAAGTTGTGAGACTAAAGTATTAAAAGACGACGGAAAAGTTAGATATTATTGCCCAAATAACGTAGATTGTCCTGCTAAACATCACGAAAAACTTGCTTTTGCAGTTGGGAAGCAGTGATTTAATATTGATTGATTATGAACAAGACAAGTTGATATATTTTTGAGAGAATGAATAATTCATAATTTGACTGATATATTTAAAATATCTGAAAAAAGTGATGAAATTCTAGAATTAGAATGATTTCAGGAAAAATCAGTAGAAAATCTGATAGCATGAGTTGAAAAAGCGAAAGATATTGATATTTCAACATTATTAACAGCTCTTTGAATTGCTTGAGTTGGTAAAAAAACAGCAAAAACTATTTCAGTATTATTTAAAAATAGAGAAGAATTAATTAATTTTACATGAAATATAGAAGAAATAGAAAATCTAGAAGATATTTGACCAGAAATAGCAAAAAATCTAATAGAATATTTTGAAAATGAAGCTCACAGAAAAATATTAAATGACTTAACTAATATTTTAAATATTAAATATTATGAAAAAATAGAAATTAACCAGGATTCATATTTCTTCTGAAAAAAAGTATGTATTACATGAAGCTTTGAACAGGATTGAAAAAAAATATCCAGAAATGAACTAGTAAAAAAACTTGAAACAGCTTGATGAAACTTCATGAGTAGTGTAACAAAAAAGACAGATTATGTATTAGCTTGAAATAAAGCATGAAGTAAGCTTAAAAAAGCAAATACACTCTGAGTAGAAATATTAAAATTGACAGATTTTTTAAATTATTTATAATAAAATCAATTATTTTTTAATATAATAAGTATGGCTTGAATACCAGAAAAAAGAAGTATTGAATGAATGAGTATACAAGAGATAGTTGATAGGGATACAAAACAATTTATAGATTGAAATAATTCTGTAATTGAAAAAGTAAAAGATACAGTTTCTGATAGTTTAAATAATTCAGAATTTGATACTGAATTTTATGAACATTTATGTAATGAAGAGCAACCTACAATTGAAGAATTATGAGCTGCAGCTAAAGAAGCTTTATCTGGTGATCATGATCAATTTTAAAAAATATATATTTAATATAAAAAATATAAAAAAATGAATACAGAAAGATATCAATTACCTAGTGATAGTGATTTTGAATTTTGTGATGATTTAGTTAATAATACACCAAAAACTGATTTTACTATTGTGACACTAAGAGAAAAGACTAAGAGTAATTCAGTAGAAATTATATGGGATGAAGCTTTTTGGCTTTCATCAAAAATCCCAACTTAATATATTATTTAATAATTTAATTATGCAATCTTTACTTTGGAGACAGGAAATAGTGAAAAAACAAAATATTCATCATACAGAAATAAGTAATGATGAATTACTAAAAAGAAAACTTGAAGCACAAGCATGAAGAGAAACTGATTATCCTTGGTTATATAATAATATGTGATTACATATGAATACTATAAAAGGAAAAACAGAAAAAACTTTAGAAGTTGATTGTCAGGACAGGGATTATGATTGGTTTTATTGAAATTTAAATTAAAAAAATAGGATTATAAATAATCCTATTTTTTTGTTGTTTTCTTTCTTGTAGCTGGAGTTTTCACTGTAGCAATATTTTTTTCATTAAATATATGTACATCTCTTTGAGGGAAAGGAAAGCTAATTTTCTTTTGATCAAATGTTTTTTTAACTGTTTCTAATACACTAAATTTTGTATTAAGATAATCAGATTTTTTTACAAAAAATCTAAATGCGAAATTTACTGAATTATCTGCTAACTCTAATAAACCAATTGTTACATCTTCTTTTTGAAGTATATTTTTTTCATTTTTAGCTATTTCTTCTAAAATAGTTTTTACTTTATCTATATCATCATCATAACTCACTCATATTATTAAATCTATTCTTCTAATAGGTTCAGCTGAAAAATTTGTCATTGATCAGTTTGAAACATCAGCATTTGGGATTATTACTCTTTTTCTATCCGTAGTTAGTAGAGTAGTATTAAATATACTTATTTGTTTAACTGTTCCAGAAAATCATCAGATTTCTACAAAATGACCAATTCTAAATGGTTTTAAAAATAATATCATTATTCATCCTGCAAAATTTTGTAAAGTTCCAGACAGTGCCATACCAATAGCAAATCATGCAGCTGCTAACATTGCTACAAATGAGCTAGTTTGAACTCATAATACTCAAGCCGCAGCTATAACTACCATTATTTTCAGCAATATATTTGAAAGGCTTAATACAAAACTCTTAAGCATCGGACTTAATTTTTGCTTATCCATTATTTTTTCTATCCATTTTTCAATAAAATTAACTATTTTAAATCAAATCCATAAAACCAATAATGCACCAATAATTTTCGGAAGATAACTTATTAATCAAGTTACTATTATATCAAAATATTTAGTTATATCTATCCCTGCTAAATCAGTTAAATTTATGTTTGTTAGGTCCATGTTTGTTAATAAAAAAGTAATATTATATGTATAATAATTTTATAAAATAAAAAATCAAATATTTAATTTGATTTTTTATACTTTTTATATAAACTATCCTCGCATAATTCAAGGATTCATAGCTCAGCTGGTAGAGCACCCGCCTCTTAAGCGGTAGGTCCCGGGTTCGAACCCCGGTGAATCCACCATTATATGGACGTAAATGCATATTACATTAAATTGACTACTAAAGTAAAAAGAACTTAGACAGTTTATCTGTTAAGTTCTTTTTAATATAAAAATTATTTTCTAAAAACAATCATTAAAGGTTGATGATATCATGATTGAACTGGCATTAACCATTCTATATTACAAAAACCTGCTCTATTAAATATTTTAGATATTTCTTCTCTTTTATATGCTCTATATTTAGTTTTTGTTATAGATGTTTCATACTTATTTTCATATCATTTAAGTAAAAATTGATTAACCGTATATGTGTTATTTTCTTCCCAGTCCCAAACTTGAAAAGAAATTATTCTTTCTCATTCTAAATCTTTAACATTAGGAGTTGTATTATTTATTTTTTCTTTTAATATTTGATCATAATCCCTAATCCCTCAAATAAATAAACTTCATGATTTCATTTTAGTAAGTATATTTTGAGCACTTGTAAATAAATCATTATTTGTTAATAAATGAGGTAGGGAATTATCACATGATATTACAGTATCAAAATTTCATTTAACTTCAGTTTCTAAAATTCTAAAATCAGAAACTCAAAAATTTATTGTTAGATTTCTTTTTTCAGATTCAATAATAGCTCTTTCTATTGCTTTTTTACTTAAATCTGTTGCATGAAGATTATATCATTTTTTTGCTAATCATATAGATTGTGTTCATATTCAACAAGAGCAATCAAGTATTGTTTTAGTTTTTGAAGAATATTTTTTTATAACATTATCTAAAATTTCAGATTGTTCATTTATATTATCATCCCAGCTTCAAGGAAAAAAATAAGATGATAATTATTAGATAAATCATCATAAAAATTAGATGGTGAATTATTTTCCATTTTAAAATTTTATATAATAATAAATTTATAATAAATATATTAAATAGAAAGTCAATAATATATTTGACTTCTTTAAATAAATATTTATTATACAAGAAATATTTTTTAAATAATTTAAAATGCAAAAGAAATATTCTATTTTAGATAGAGAAGCAGATTTACAAGAATTATGGGAGGATAATAGTATTAATAGTTTTGATGAGAATTCTGATAAACCAATTTATTCTATAGATACTCCACCACCTACTGTTTCAGGAAAAATCCATATTTGACACATATTTTCATATACTCAAGCTGAAGTTGTAGCAAGATATAAAAAAATGGTTTGAAATATTTTGTTTTATCCATTTTGATTTGATGATAATTGATTACCAACTGAAAAATTAGTAGAAAAAGAAATTTGAAAAAAAGGTAGTGAAATGTATAGAGAAGAATTTAATGATGCATGTTTAAAAATAACAGAGAATTATAGAGAAAAATTTAAAAAACTATGGGTATCAATGTGATTTTCAGTTGATTGGAATTTGTCATATTCCTCTATATCTCCTGAGGTTCAAAAAACATCACAATTATCTTTTTTAAAACTTATAAATAAATGAGCTATATATAATAAAGAAGCTCCTTCTTTATGGTGCCCTGAATGTCAAACAGCTATAGCTCAAGCTGAAGTTGATAAGAAAGAATTAGATTCAGTATTTTATGATATTGAATTTAACTTAGATGACTGAACTCCAATAACTATTTCAACAACAAGACCTGAACTAATGCCAGCTTGTGTTGCTGTCTTTGTTAATTCAAAAGATGAAAGATATATAAATTTAATTTGAAAAAATATCACTACATCTCTTTGAGATAAAGTAAAAATATTATGAGATGATAAAGTTGATATAGATAAATGAAGCTGAGTTGTAATGTGTTGTTCCTATTGAGATGAAACTGATATGTATTGGATAAAAAAATATTCTTTAGATGAAAAAATTATTTTAGACAAAGGATGAAAAATAATAAATACATGAGATGAAGATATTGATTGAACATATTATAAGAAAGCTAGAAGAATAATTATAGAAAAATTATCAAATTCTGAAAAAATTATTGATTCTAAAAATATTAAACATGATGTATGAACTCATGAAAGATGTTCTACTCCTATAGAAATATTAACTGTAAAACAATGGTTTATTAAAACTATTGATATAAAAGATGAACTGATTAAAGCATGAGATAAAATTAATTGGAATCCTTCTCATATGAAAAAAAGATATACCGAATGGGTTGAAAATTTAAAATGGGATTGGTGTATTTCAAGGCAAAGACATTTCTGAATACCTCTTCCTGTATGGTATAGTAAAAAAACTTGAGAAATAATTTTACCTGATGAAAATCAATTACCAATTAATCCCTTAAAAGATTATCCTACTACATTACCAGAATGACATACAATTCAAGATATCTATCCAGAATTAGATGTTTTAGATACATGGGCAACAAGTAGTTTAACACCATTAATTAACACTAAATTTTTTGAAGAGGAAAATTTAAATAATAAGATTGTTCCGATGAGTTTAAGACCACAAGCTCATGATATAATTAGAACATGGACTCTTTATACAATTATAATGAGTCATTATCATACTTGAGATATTCCTTTTGAAAATTTAATGATATCAGGTCATGTACTTGCTCCAAAATGAGAAAAAATTAGTAAATCAAAAAATAATGCATGATTATCTCCTGAGGACTTAATCAAAAAATATTGAGCTGATCCTATTAGATATTGGGCATGTGGATGAAATTTATGAAAAGATATTGTATTTGATGAAAAAGAGATTGATAAGTGAAGAAAATTAGTAACTAAATTATGGAATGCCTCAAGATATGCAATTTTAAATTTATGAGATTTTAATCCTAATGAAAATTTTGATAAATCAAATTTAGAAAATGTTGATAAATGGATAATTGAAAAATCTATTTTTGTTTGAGAAAGAATGAAAAAATTATTTGATTCCTTCAATGTTTGACATGCTGTTATTGAGTTTGAAAAATTCTTTTGGAATGATTTTTGTGATAATTATTTAGAAATAATGAAATGAAAAATTGTTAATTCTGAAAATTTCGAAAACTGAGAACAATTAAAAAAATCATCTCAACATGCTTTATATGAATCTTTATTTAATATATTAAAGTTAATTGCACCTGTATTACCCCATATCTCAGAAGAAATATATCAAAATTATTTTAAACAATATAAGGAAAAAGTAAGTATTCATGAACAAGAATATCCGGAATTGAATTTAGAGGAAGATTTATTAAATATAGATAAAAATGTTAATAAATTATTTGAATATATTACTTTAATTAGAAAATATAAAACAGAAAATTCTATAAAATATAGTCAAGATAGTAGTGAATTGATAGTTTATTGAACTTCTGAAGATATAGAACAGTTATCTGACTTTAGTAATGAATTAAAATCTATTTCTAGATCAAAACAAGTAATATTTATTGATTCAGATAAGTTTGATGTAAAGATTAGTTTATAATTTTATTTTATTATTTTAATAATATGAATAATAGTGATTCAAATGTAGATACAAATATTGAAGATGAAAAAACTAATAACCCCCACCTTTTAATTGTTGGTTTTGGTTCAGTAGTTTCATGAAAGTATATGAGATTTATAGAAGATTATATAGGAAACAATGTAATTGATGGTTATTCTATGATTGATATAGAATCTCAAAGAGAAGTAATAAAATCTAAGGTAAAAAATATATTAGTTCAACCAAAAAATAAATTTTATTTAACTGATTGAAATACTTGAAAAGACATTGAAAATATTGATGAATTTATTAATATTGTAAATTTTTTGAAAAAAAAGAATAAAGACTTAAAAGTTTTTATTTCAACTGATCCAAGGTATCATGAATGATATTTAGAATATTGTTTAGAAAATAATATAGATTGTTTGGTTGAAAAACCAATTATTACTCCGATGACATGAAATAAGTTTGATCCATCTTTATATAATGAAAAAATGGGGAATTTACTTGAAATAGCTAATAATAAAGAATGAAATTTTTCTGTAATGAGTTGAGCTAGATATCATGAAATTTTTAATTGAGGAATTATTGATAAACTTGAAGAGAAGATTAACGCTCATAATACTCCTATAACATCTTTTCATTTACGTACAAGTTCAGGAGTTTGGAATTTGTATAATGAATTTATTGAAAGAGAAGATCATCCATATAAGTATTGATTTGGAGTATTAAATCATTGAGCATATCATTACATTGATATTTTTGCACAATGTTTAGAATTAAATAAAAGATTATTAGGTCAAGAATTGAAATTGACTATAAATTCATTTGTTGCATATCCAATTGATCAAAGTATTAGAATCTCTGAAAAAGTTCATGATAAATTAGATTGAGGTTGAGATAAAAATTTTTGAAAAACTGATGAATTAGAAAATTATTGAGAAACTGATATTGTAACAAATTTTTCATTAACAGATTCTAATTGAAAAGTAGTTACATTATGAACTTTATCTTTGGAACATACTACTCCTTCTTGTAGGAATTGGTCAGATTTAGATTATGATGAGTATAATAAGAACTGACGTTTACCATGTACTGATGTTGAGGTTCAATTATCATCATTATATTCTGTGCATGCTCATATGTTTAAGAAACCTGAAAATTTTCTTCAATATAATGCTGAAGTACTTTATAGATCAAATAAAGAAATAACAAATGATGATCAATATTATAAGAGAGAAATGTATCCTGATTTTGAATCAAAATGAAAATATAAGTTAATAAAAAATTGGTTAGAATGAAATGAAAAACAGAGTAAACTTACTCAACATTCATTAACAATGAAAATCTTAGAAGAGCTATCTATTTCTATCAAAAAACCAGGCGAATCAATTAGTTTTAATATTTAGTAAAATTATACTTAAATGTCTTTAAATACTTCAAATCATTGAGTAAGTGTAATAATTCCTTGTTATAATGCAGGAGTTTATTTATCTGATGCTATTGAATCAATAAAAAAACATTTATCTTGAAGTATATATGAAATTATAGTTTCAGATGACTGATCAAATGATGATTGAGTTACTGATAATGTATTAGATATTTATGATGGACAAAAATGAATTAAAATACTAAAACATACTGAAAATAAAGGTGCACAATCTGTTCGTAATGCTGGATTAAATAATTCTAGTTTTCCATATGTGTTTATGCTTGATGCAGATGATGAATTAAATAATTCAGAAGAAATATTAAAAAAATGAAATTATGCTGAAAAATCTATGAATATACTTCAAAATAAAGAAGTATGATTTGTTAGTGCTACAACAATAATGTTTTGATGATTTGATTGATATACAATTTCTCCTTATAAATTAAGTGAAGATTTAGTTGTAAAAAAACATCATGTTCCTACTTATATGTTTTATAGGATTGAAGATGCTATTCAAGATTGAATATATGATGAAAGTATTAAAAAATGGCAAGATTGGTCAGCATGAATTTGATTATTAAATTCTCGTTTAAAAAAATGAAAAAAGAATGACATAGATTTTTTAAATATTCCATATTATTTATATAGAGAACATTTTTCAGTGAGTAGATTATCATGATGAAAAATTGATGAAAAGGAAATGATATCAAAAACTATTAATATATATCCTGAAATTTTTCAAAAATATTATCCAAATCTTAATATAGATGAAATTGTAAATCAAGTTTTTTTATCTAAACCGAGCAAAATAAAAGATTTATTTTATATAGCATACTTAAATAATATTAAATTAGCTAGAAAAATAGTCAAAGAAAGATGATGGTTTATATCTTGAAAATTATTTAACTTAGATCAATTATTACTTATTGCATCTGAAAAATGAGTGGAATTTGTGATGAAAATAGTGGAAGAAAATAATATAGAGTTATTACATAGTTCTGAATTATGAAATATTCCATAAATAATAATAACATATGAATAATTTAAAACAAGAATGATTATTGGAAGATGAAAACAATTCAATTTTATCAGAGATAAATAATTTTATTAATAGTATTAATTGAAAAATAATTTCAATTTTAGAAAATACTAAATGAGATGTACATTTAGTATATGAAATTATTACTAAAGATTCTTCATATTTTTTAAAAATAAGAGGAAAATCATCTAAAAAGTATAATAATGAATTAATTAATCCTAAAGATATTATAAAAGAAAAATTAGCTTTAGATTTATTATATAAATTATTTCCAGATAACTTCCCACAGGTTTTATTATACAGTGAAAATAAAAATTATTTTCTTATGAATGATGTTATTAATTCTTGAAATAGTTTTATAGATTTTTTAAATTGACAAAGATCAATAATAGAAATTGAAAAATCTATAATAGAATTATGAAGCATTTTATGAAATATACATTATAGTTTATGAGGAATAAAATTTCCTGATGATGATTCCAATGATAATTATAAAAATAGAGTAAGTGTTATACTTTGAAATACTGATTACTCAGTATTAATTATAGAAGAATTAAAAAAAGAGAAAAAACAATTAATTCTTTGAGATTTATCACCAAAGAATATTTGAGTAAATGAGAATAATAACCCTGTTTTTTTTGACTTTGAACATTTTTGACAATGAAATTGTATTTTTGAAGTTGCATTTTTATCATCCCATATATATCTTCATTTATATAATTTAAAAAATAATAGGAAAATATTAAATTCATTTTTAGCCTCATATAATGAATCAAGTAAAGATTTTGAAATAAATGAATTATTTTGGAAAATATTTTATTCTTCTATACTTTATAGGGTATGAGTTAATCCTATGAGATATAATGTAAGTTTATCTTCAGATTTTATAGAAAAAATTAAAGAAGAATCAGAAAACTACTTAAAGTAATGTTCTATTTACTTTAAGTAGTTTTTGATTATATTGGTTTGTATTATTATAGTCATTTAATATATTAATTATGAATAATAAAATTAAAAGATTTTTTGAGCCTACATTTTATAATAAAATAGATTTATTAAAAGCTATTTTATCATGATTTATTCAAACATTATATGCAGTAATTAATATATATTTTATTCAAAAAATAATTGACTTAATTGAGAAAGATTTAAATGATCAAATATTAAATATAACTATATATTTTTTAATTTTTAATATTTTATATTTTATATTTTCATTTATATCTAGAAAATGGTCTTGGGCAGATATATATTATAGTAATATTAAGACTTTAAATAAATTATATATGTCTAAATTTAATACTCTTGATAATACTAGTATTGAAACTATATGAACTTGAAAAATTATATCTATATTGTCTAAATGATTTGAAACTTGGTCAAATTTTTTAGTTGCTTCAATATCTATAGTTACAAAAATAATAGTATCAGTAATTGCAACATTTATAATATTGAAGTCTTTGTGAAATATTTATATTATTATATTTTTTATATTTTTTATTTTTATAAATATTATTTTAAATATTTTGAATAAAAAATCATTAGATTATAGAGTTTGAGTAACTGAATCTAAAATAAAATATGATAAACAACTTGTAAGAATGATAATGTCAAAATTTGAAATATTACAGAATAACAAAAATAATGATGAAATAGATAAGTTAAATTGATATACAGATAATATAGTTTTCAATAATAATAAATTAAATAATTATTTATTTTCTATGTTCGTTATACCTGAATTTATGCTATTTATTGTATATTTAACTGTATTATTTCTATTAAATAAATTAACGATTTGATTTTCGTGAATTGTATCTATATTTCTTATGTTATGATTATTAAAAGAAGTTTTAAATAATTCTATTTGATTTTTTAAAAGTTTTACAAAGAGTTTTTATTCAATTGAAAAAGTATGGGATTTTTTTGACAATACTACAATAATTGAATGAATTAATAAATGAGAAAAATTTAAATATATTAATTGAGATATAAAAATTAGTAATTTAGATTTTAAATATTGAAAAAATAAAGTTTTCAATTGATTAAATTTGGAAATTATATGATGAAAAAAAATAGCTTTTGTATGATCTAGTTGATGATGAAAAACAACATTGATTAAATTAATATCTTGATTTTTAAAATGAAATGAGGGTAATATTTTTATTGATTGACAAAATATTAAAGAAATTAAATTAAGTTCTTATTATAAAAATATTTGATATTTAACTCAGGAACCTTCAATATTTGATTGAACTATTTTTGAAAACCTTACTTATTGAATCAATAAAATAGAAATAAATGACAAAAAGATAGATAAAGCAATTAAATTAGCTAAATGTGAATTTATATATGATTTTGATGAATGATTAAATACTGAAATTTGAGAAAGATGAATTCGTTTAAGTTGATGACAAAAACAAAGATTAGCAATAGCTAAAATATTTATGAAAAATCCTAAAATTATAATATTAGATGAAGCATATCTAAATTTATTCTAAAAAGTAAGTTTATT
>CAZGNU010000025.1:0-22582 GCA_964527325.1 uncultured Candidatus Peribacteria bacterium
GTCGCTTTATTTCACGCATTATCTCAATCAAAACATAGGTATACTTTTTTTGTAAGTCTTTTTAAAAGAGTTAAATGTTTATCAGTTAATGCACTCCCTGAAACTGCTACTGTATTGAAAAATTCTGCAGCTTGAAGAGCGATAGTATCCATTTGTCATTCAGTGATTATTACTGCATCTTTTTTTGTAATAGCTGTTCTAGCATTATATAATCAGTATAAAATATTTGATTTATCATATAATTCTGAAGCAGGTGAATTTAAATATTTTGGTTCTCAAGCTCAAATAATTCTAGCAGTAAAGGCAACAAAATCTCATCTAGCATTTTGAATAGGGAAGATTAATCTATTTATAAACTTGTCTTTTTTTGTTCTAATATCTAAAAATATATTTGATTTAGTTATTAGTTCATCATTGTATCATTTATTTTTTAGGTAATTATATAATTCTAATCAACTATCAGCATAACCAAAGTGAAAATCTTTAATTACTTTTTCATTTAATCATCTGTCAAATACATATTTTTTTACTTCTGGATATTTTTTTAGAGCACTAGAATAATAATTTACTGCATCTTTATAAAGAGAGTAAATATTTTTTTTAGCCTCATGTTTTTTCTTATCAAAATTCGTGTTTACTGCTATTCAAGTATAACCTCCTAGAATTTCCAAAGCCTCTCTAAACTCACAGTTTTCAATATCCATTATAAATTTAATAGGTCCACCTCATTTATGACAACCAAAACAATAAGCAATTTGCTTAACAGGAGACACAGTAAAACTAGGAGTTTTCTCAGAATGTCCTGGGAACGGACAAACAGATTTATAATTAACTCCTGCTTTTTTTATATTTGTATATTTTTTTACCAAATCTACTATATCTATAGCTGATTCTAGGTCTTCTGTTATGGCCATTTATTTTATTTATTTTTTTAGTTGTTTTTATAATAAATGAAATAAATATTTTGTAAAGAAAAAACACTATTAATATATTAATAGTGTTTTATTTGTTTTAGTTTTTGTTAACATTTTTTATTTATTTAATTCTTTAGCCAATTCCTCATGATTTTCTTTGCTCATTACTTTTATTTCTTCAAGTTTTGTTTTAGCTTCTTCAAACAGTTCTTGTTCTTTTTCTGCTTCAACTTGTATTTGTTTTCTGTAATCATCTATTTCTTCAAAATGATTTTTAAGTTTAGTAACGTTTTCAATAAATACAGTACTTGATAATACTGGTTTTGCAGCCATTTCTTCAGCTCTTTTAGACGAGTCAATTGCTTTGTCAGTAAGTTCAGAAGACATTTTGTCTATTGTAGAACCCATTACATCCATAGCTTTCATTGAAGCATCAAGAGCTTTTTGACTAGAGGTTTCTATTAGAGCAGTAGAAAGAAGAGTTTTAAAAATTGGTCTACTTGAGTTCATAGCAAGTGATAATTTGTTTGCTGAATCAAGTCTCATTAACAATCTTTTTCTTGCCATGTCTAGATTACCAATAAGTACTATTAAGTTACTTTGGAAATATTCTACATTAGAAATAAACATAGATAATTTCATTTTTTCATCTTCATTTTCTGTTTTTGCTAATCTAGTTTTAAATTCTTCTATTTTTCCTTCTATATAGTCTTTGTAAGCAACTACTTTATCTAAGTTTGCATCTATTCAATCAACAAAGTCTTTTTGCATATCTATAGAAGTATTTATAGATTCATATGATTGATCAAAACCAGAGAATATAACTCCAATTTTTCATTCTAAACCTTTCATATTAAAAGCAGCTTCTTCGATTTTACTATCAATAGCATTTGCAATATTTCATACAACAGGAATAGATTTCATAATTTTCATGAAGGTACCATCATTGTCTATAATATCTTTATAAACTTCTTGAACTTCACCATTCATTTTTTTAAGTTCGCTACTTACATTCATTATAGGATCTTTATCTATAATTTGAGCAGTTTCAGATATGATATCGTCAAGAGGTTTAGTTATCTTTTCTCAGATAGATCTAAAGTCAGTAGCTTCCTGAAATGTATTTTCTATTTCCCTAGATTCAGAAGCAGATAACACTACTTTTTCAACCTTTTTTACATCTTTTGTCTTAGTTTTTGCAGTCATTTTTTTATGTATAAAAATATAAAATATGTAAACATTGTTTATATTAATATATTTTTGTGAAAAAGACAATTTTTTTTGTATTAAATATTTCATCATCAAAAAATAAATTTAATTTTTTCTCAGTTTTTTCAAATACATTCTAATATTGTTGTATTTGTTATTTTTTCATTTAACATTAAATTTTTAAATTTTTTTACACATGATTTCGAATATAATGCTTGGCAATTTCATTTTGTTCAAAATTTTTCTTCACATGTATCAATTATTTGTCAGTGTATTTCTCAAATTATTTTATCTACATTATATTTTGTTTTATTTGTATTATTGTTTTCATTAATATTTCATTCAGCAATAGTTGGTTGTCATACCAACATAGCAAATGTTCAAGCTGCTAAAAAGGTTTTATTTATTCATTTCATTTATTATATTTTTAGTAATTATATGTTGTATAATATATTTTTTTTAAAGTGAAATACAATTTTTTTTGTATTTTATTTATAAAATAATTTGCAAAAATGATAAAAAATGATAAAATAAGTATGCTTTTCTTTGTTTTTTAATAAAAATAAGTATGCTTTTCTTTAGAAAAAGATATATAAATAAAATAAAATCAGTAATAAAATCTGATAATGCTTTGATTTTAGTTGGAGCACGACAAGTTTGAAAAAGTTCATTATTGGCTATCATGAAAGATAAATGAATAGTAGATAATAATATTATGTTGTCTTGAGATGAATTGGTATTAGAAGATTTTAATCCTGAAAGTTTTTTAGATTATTTAAAATTGAAATATAATATAGTAAATAAGGATTTTTTAATTATTGATGAAGCTCAGAAAATAAAAAATATATGACTAATAATTAAATATTTAGTAGATCAAAAAAAAGAATGAAAAATAAATTTTAAAGCTATAATTTCTGGTAGTTGAAGTTTGGAAATATTTAGATGAATAACAGATTCATTAATTTGAAGATATAATTTAATAAAAGTTACTCCTTTTTCTTTTGAAGAATTTTTAGAATTTAATGATGTAAATATTTCAAGTATTGATTTAAAAAATATTACAAAACCAGTTTTAAATGAGATTAAAAAATATTATGATTTATATATAAAATATTGATGATATCCTGAAGTAGTTAAAGCGAATACTGAAAATGATAAGAAGAAAAAATTTAAAAATATCTATAATGATTATTTATATAAAGATATTTCATTTTTATTAAAATGAGAAGATATAATAAATTTTGAAAAGTTTTTAAAATTATTTGTTTCAAAAATATGAAGTCTTATTAAAATTGAACAATTAATGCATGAATTATGAATAAAAAAATCTCAATGTGAAAAATATATAAAAATATTAAAATCTAGTTTTTTATTTGATTTTATAAAACCTTTTTGAGAAAAATGATGAAATGAAATTAAAAAAGCAAATAAATGATATTTTATAGATGTTTGATTTTTAAATTATATATTATGAGTAACTACTCATATTTGAGATTTTAAATGAAAAATAGTTGAAAACTTTGTTTATAATGAAATATTATTTTCAAAAAAAGAATTTTTAGATATTTGTTTTTGGCAAAATAGAAATGGTACAGAAGTTGATTTTGTGTTAATTGATAATTTTGATAAAACTATTTATCCAATAGAAGTAAAATCATGAATAAGAGATATTATTCCTAGATCTCTGCTAAGTTTTGTTTCAAAATATGAAAAAAATATAATAAAATTAATAATTACTTCAGAAAATATTTCAAAGATAAGAAAAACAGATAATAAAACATTTATTTTTGTTCCTTATTATCTTATTTGATATTATTTAGGAAATGAATAATATAAAAAAGTAAAAATAATTAATAATTAATGACAAACATAATACTACTAGACTCTATTAGATCAATGCAAAACGTTGGTGCAATTTTTAGGAATTGTGATTGAGCTTGATTTGATAAAATGATTTTAACAGGGCATAGTCCTACTCCACCTAGAAATGATATTAGCAAAACAGCTTTAGGTGCGCAAAATACTACAGATTGGGAATATTATAAAGATCCTTTTGAAGTTGTGAATAAATTAAAAAAAGATTGATATAAAATTTATAGTGTAGAGTTAGATGAGAGAAGCATAGATTACACAGAGCTTTTTGATAAAAAGGAAGAAAAGGTTTGTTTAATTATGTGAAATGAAATATTATGAGTTAATAAAAAATTGTTAGACTTATCAGATGAAATAGTTATTATTCCTATGAGAGGGAAGAAAGAGTCCTTAAATGTATCTGTTGCTGCTTGAATTGTTATGTATGCTGTATAATCAAAAAATATGTTAAAAAAACTAATACTAATTTTATTAATTTTTACTATTAATTTAATATTAATAGATTTTTCTATTGCTTATTCAGTTCCAGTAGAAAATGTTTTTTCTGATATAGATGCTGATTATAAATATAAAAATGAATTACAAACTTTATATGATAAGTGAATGATTTCACCAGATAGTGAATGAAAATTTAATCCTAGGGAGTTATTGAGACGTGATGAATTTGTATGAATATTAACTGAAATAACTTGTAAGGAATGTATTCAACCAGATACTGTGTATGAATTAATAAATAAATTTGAAAATACTCAAACATTTTTTGATATAAATAAAACAAATAAATATTTTTATTGTATTGAATCAGCTGCAGATGATCGTTTTGTAAGTGGTTATCATCCAGGTTCTACTTGTAATGATTGAACAGTTAAAGAATGAAAAAAACCTTTTTGTGCTGCTAATACTATAATATTGGAAGAGGCTATTGCTATTATATTAAGGGCTTCAGGAATATTATCAAATGATGAAGCTGAGCAAATGAGGATAGATATTTTTAATTGAGAAGTGACTGAAGTGATAGCTGATGACGTTAGTCCAAAAAATTTAGATGGTAGCGTATATAGTTTTTATCCAGATTTAAGAAAAGCTCTTGAATATGAAATTACCGAAGTAGATATAGATTGAAATACAAAAATTTATACTTTGATTGAAAAAGTAAATTGAAAAATTAGACCAAAACAAGCTATATCAAAAGAAATGTTTCTAAGAATTGCATATATAACCATGAAAGCTAATTCTTGTGAAGAAAAACAAGTAGATAATCTAGCCTTAAAAATAAATATAACAGATTTATATAATTTTTCAGGTGAGGTATATACTATTTGTGAAGAATGAATTGATGATCCTGAATGATATATATGGAGATTTTATAATAATAATACTTGAGAAGAAATAAAAAAATATTGAGAAAATATTAATGCTTCAGAATTTTTAATAAATTGAAAATGGTCAACATATTTAAGAATTATTGATAATTGTTGAAATACATGAGAAGTATATAATACTTTGAATATTAATAGTGATGTTGGTTTAACTGTATGAATAGAAGCAGATCCAATATATTGAGAATGACCTTTGTTAGTAGATTTTGATGCGATTGTATCTTGATGAACTTGACCATATACTTGTAATTGGGATTTTGCTGATTGAAATAACACTTATTGAATGACACCAGAAAATTTATATAAACAAGAGTGAGTATATGAAGTTGAATTATATTGTGTTGATTCTGTTTGAAATTCTTGAAATGCAATTACCATTGTACAAGTTATATGAGTAAATGACTGAGATACTGATGCAGATAATGATTGAATATTAGATTTAGATGATTTGTGTCCACTTGTTCCTTGAGAAATTGAGAATAAATGATGTCCTATATTAGAAACAAAATGTGATTCAAATGGTGGTTGTGATAATGGTTATGAGTGTAATACTAATAATGTATGTTTACCCTCTACAGTTTCAGAGAGTTGTGAATATTCATGATGAGATGTAGTTTTTTGAAATGTGATGTGCAATTCATGTCCTTGCATTAATTCTATTGATTTTATGTCAGTATTAAGGAAATGTGATGTGATATTCCCGGCAATTACTTCTAGGGATAGTACAACAATTTTTAGTAAATGAGAGTTTTATCAAATAAAAAAATAATCTTGCATCAAATTGCAAGATTATTTTTTAAAACTTTCAAGTATATCTTGTGCTACATCTTTTCATCATAGTCAGAATGCAAGTCATCCTGCAATGGAAATCATAGATATAAATCATATAAGAATAGTAGTTGTAATATCTGAAGCTATTCAAATCTTATCTAATACAACCATTAAAGTAAAAAATAATATTATTATTTTAGCTCAATTAGCTATAACTTTTGCTGTTTTTTGTTTTGATAGATCAAGAGTATGGAAAACTATATCATGAATGAAGTTAGCAAATCTTATTCAAAAGAATCAAATAACTACAGCTATAAACAGGCTAGGCAAATAAGTAAGTAATTCTCACAGGAACTCTTCTACTTCCTTTATTCAAATTATAACAATTGATAATCTAAAGAATACTAAGAATATATAATAAGAAAATGCTTTAGCAGTTATTTCGTTTATTTTAATTTTATCTGAGATTTTTTTCTTTTTTGGTGGTTCAGGATCATCTTTTTTTATATTTTCAACGATATCTAAACTTAATTTATCAATAAATTCAATAATTTTAAACCTTTTAAATAGGTACATTACTACTTTATGAATTAAAACAGCTATTAAAATTCAAACTAAAATAGTAATTCAGGCTCATGCAATTTTTGGTAAATAAATTTCTATACTTCACATTATTGTAGTATATAAATTATTTATTATATTTTCTATATTGAATTCAAACATAATCATAATAGTTAATGTTTTAAAACTTATACTTGTATTTTACTACATTTTCTAAAAAAAACAAAAAAATATTTGACTAAGCACATAAAATTTATAAAATGCTCCTGCATTAAGCAAATATAAGCGGGGGTAACATAATAGAGTGAGTGTACTAAGGCTTCAACCCTTGGGTGTGCGAGTTCAAACCTCGTCCCCCGCTCCATATAGAAATAAAAAACCTAAAACTGATATTTATCAGTTTTAGGTTTTTTTGTTATTGACAACAATATTTTATATGTATAATCATAACGCAATTTAATTTGTAAAAAAAGGAGAATAATCTTTTATTAACATTTTTAGGAGGAAATATTAATGAAGAAAAATTATATTTATACTTTTCTTATTGGGTTTTGTATAATAATAACTGTAGGAATTACAGTTTATGTCACAAAGAATTTTTGGGGACTTTTTGGCTTTTTAGCTTTACTTTTTTTATTAAAAAACAAAGGCTACAGAGCAGTTTGTCCGAAATGTAGGCATAGATTTTTAGCAGATAAAGATCTAGAAAATATAAATAGAAAATTTGAAAAATACAATTTGTTACATTTTTTATTTTCTATTTTTGTATGTTTTCAAGTATGGTGGTCTTATTATTTAGGTTCATCAGTATGGTCATTATGTGTATTGCTTTTTTTACATCCTATACGGTTTGTTTACAAACAATTTAGTACTTGCCCTGAATGTGATTTTTACTTTAATGTTGTTAGAGCAAGATGGATAAGTGAGTGTGAAGTTGATTATGATGATGAATCATTTGATGAATATGGTTATCGTGTACGTGATAATCTATTTGGATGTTATGTAGAGTGTCCAGAAGATGACTTAGCGGGAGAAGAAAAATGAAAAAGAGTGATGTTGTAAAAAGATCTAGTGATGAAATAATAGCTTGGATGGAGTCAGATGAAGGGCAAAAAAAACTACAAGAAGCTATAGAGCTTTCTATAGAACAAGGAAAAGCTATTGAAAAAGCTTTTCAGGTTGATTTTAGAACTCTGTGCATCCCGGTAGGTCCTGTAGATGGTACTGGAGATTGGTTAAAAGAATATTGAATTGTTCCAATAGGGGTTATTATGATGTTCTTTTATAGAGGAGGTGTGAGATTAGTCTCATGCCTTTTTTTTTAAACAGATTTTTAATTTTTAATTATAATTTGAATTTAATACATTATTAGTATAATAATTATATAATTAATATATAATATATAGAAATATGTTATCAGAAAGAGCAATCGAAGTTTTAAAAAAAGATTGAGTAAGTTTTGAACAAGTTCAAAAAATTAATAATACACTTGAAAGAATGGATAATTGAACTGAAAAAATGTACGATAAAGAAGAGGGATGGGAAAAATTATATAAAAATATAAATGCTAATATGGAAGAAAAATGTATAAAGTAAAACTTTCAGATAATGCAATTATTGATTTAAACAGTATTTATAATTTTATATCTAATGATAATAAATTTTTTGCTGTTAAAGTTATTCAGTATATAAGAAATACAATAGATTATTTAGAATATTTCCCATTTTTATGAACAGATTTAGATAATAATTTAAGACGATTAGTTGATTCAAAATATAAATATAACATAATCTATAAAATCAATTGAAACATTATTGAAATAGTATCTGTATTTAAATATAGTGATTTTTAAATACAAAATTTGACTTTATTTATTTTTTTTATAGAATTTGGACGGTTTAGTAAAGTAAAAGGTATTAAAAAATATTTATTAAAAAAAAAATTATGGGAAATAGTCATGGATTAAAATCAAATATTGTTAAGAAACAAGCGAAAGCTAGAAAATTGGCAAAGGGAAAGAAAAAAGGAGATCATAGTGTTTATATTGGGAGTGAAAATCCACAAACTAGAAAAAATCAATCTTATAAGGATAGAAAACATTATCTAGAAAATAAACAAAAATTTCCTAAAAAGAGATTAAAAACTAAAAATATTGCTAGTTTAAAAGAGCAAGGTATTTTAGATGAGAGAGGTTTTTTTACAAAATGAAAAAAGAAAAATTTTGAAACTAAATCAATGGTAGATAGTAAAGGGTTAGATTTTTACGGAATGCCTAGATAATATTGTAGGGGTGAACCTTGTGTTCACCCTTTTTTTATTAAACTAACAATTTAAATTATGAACAGATTTTATTTTGAAGCTCTTGAAAAAACAGATGATAGTATAACTATCAAAAATCCAGAATTATTAAATCAATTAAACAAAGTTTTGAGAGTTAAATTGTGAGATGAATTAGCTTTTTTTAATTGAATAGAAAATATTGATTATATTTTTGAAGTAAAAGAAGTTTTAAAAAGGGAAGTTTATCTTGAGAAAGTATGATTTAATGAGGTTGATAGTGAAATAGAATTCCCATTAAATATTTTTAATGCTTTTCCAAATAAGTTGGACAAGATAGAGCATATTGTTAGAAAATGAGTTGAGGTGTGAGTTACAGGATTCTATTTTTTTAAAAGTGAAAGAAGTCAAAAACTAAATTTATCACCGAATAAAATAGAAAGATTAAATAAAATAATAATTGAAGCTGTTGAACAATCATGAAGATCTAGAGTTCCAGAATTAATTATAGAAGATAATATCTCTCTAGAAGATTTTAAGGATAACGAAAATATATTTTTTCATACAAAAGATGATTCCTCATTTAAATTGGCTGATTTAAAATTAGATCATAAAAAATGAGTTAATTTATTTGTTTGACCAGAGTGAGGTTTTTCAGAAAATGAAATAAAGATTTTTGAAAAATTAAATTTTAAAAAATCCTATTTGTGAAATAGGATTTTGAGAACAGAAACTGTAGGGGTTGTGGTTGGGTTTTATATTATTCAGAAATATCTAAAATAATTTTTTCAATATTTTCATAACTTGTTTCTTCAAAAATTATAATATATTCTCAAGTTTTATTATTTATTAGCATATTTGCAGGTACTGAATTTATTCATAACATTCTTCATTGAATAAATTCTTTTTCTACAATTTCTTTAGTGTCTTGATTTGATAAACAAGCATTAAATTTTTCTTTATTAGTTCATATCTTTATAGCCAAATTGGTCAATTTTTCTAAGTTATATCATTCTCAATCTTTATACATTGTTTTAAATATTGTATTAATAAATTCTATATATTTTTCTTTTCAAGATATGTTTTCTATACATTTCGCAGCTTCAGCTCCCAATTTTGAATTTTTGTGAGCAGGAAGAGGAAAGTTTTTGAAAATGTAATTAACTTTTCCATCAAATTTTTCTAATATTTTACTTGTTATTCATTTAGAATGCTGTGTTATACAAAAATCACATTCTAAATCAGAAAATTCTATTAATGTAACTAAAGCTCAACTGCTACCAAAAATAGAAACATCTTTTTTTAAATCATTTCTTATTTCTATGTTTAGTATTTCATATTGTGATTTTTTATTTAAAATTTCATCCACTAATTCAGGTTGTTCTTTTTTTATTTTTTCTATATATCACAAAATTTCTCTTTTTTGAATTTCTTGTAACAACATATAATTTTCTTTTCATCATATTTTATCATATTCTTTTTCTATTAATTGTTGATTTGCATCATTAATTATGTTTTGAGTGAAAATATAATTTGTTCATATAATTGTAACGGTACATAGCATCATCATTATCATTATCATTGAACTTCTTTTTGCATGAATTGACATTTTTTTTAAGGTTATTAATTTAAGTTATTATTCTGATTTTAGTATTCAGAGTGGTTCTTTTAGTTTTTCATCTACAGGAGCATTTTTTATCAGGTAGGTGACTGTGCAATAGAATGTATTATTCATATCATTAAACAAATTATCACTTACCATCAAGCATCAATGGGATTCTCAAACTAAATGAGGAGCTAATTGTGTTGTATAGTTTGAGTTTCATGGTTCAATATGTTTTACTCAGTCGATATCATACATAAATCATTTATAATCACTATCTTCTAAATTATCTACATATTCAAGTACACAAGCATTTATTCATGGGGTACTAGCATAATATCTTAGCAAGGGGACTCAGAGCATTAGTAGTAAAGTAATAGGGTATATTATATTTTTTGTTTTCATTAATTTTTTCTAAGATATTAGTTTTTTAGATATTCCTTATATAGTATCTTATTGATAGTTATTATTTAATCAAAAATAAAATTTTCTTTTTTATTTTTTTTGATTATAATTTTTATAGTATTTATTAAAAATATATTATGCATAAAAATTATAAAAAAGCCTTCACCCTAGTCGAACTAATAGTAGTAATCACAATCCTAGCAATCCTATGAACAATTGCATTCATATCACTACAATGATACTCAAAAGACACTAGAAATAGTGTTAGATTAAGTGATATGTCTAATATAAATAAAATGCTATGAATAAAAATAGTAACAGCTTGAAAAGTGCCAGTACCAGACAACTATGTAGAAATAACAGCAAGTGGAACGGTGCTTAATTATCAAGGTGAAGCTTGAGAAAATGTATTACCAGTATTATGAATATCAAATGGATGAAAAGATCCAAAAGATGAGACATACTATACATATAGTACAAATACAAATCTAACAAAATATCAATTATTAGGTTTTATGGAGTGAGATCCAATTGCATCAGTAGTTTCTGAGTCTTTTGCAGTGAGTGATTTGTCAGATAGAGCAGTGAAAGTATATTGAGATGAGCTATGAATAATATTAAATTGAACAACGAATATTCCAGTTACACAAACAGTAGATGTATTAAATACAACTGAAAATTATAAAACAACATTTTCAGAAGAAACAATAGTAGAATGAACTTGATCTGAATTGTTTACACATTTTTATAATAGAAATGATGTATTGTTAAGTGATAAAGAATTAGCAAAAGAGGATGATAGTTTAGTTTTATATATGGATATGGAAACATTAACATGAGGATTATTAAAGGATTTTAGTCAGTATTGAAATAATTGAACATTAAGTTGAGGTATGGTTTATGCTGATTCTTTAGTTGATTGATTAGTAGGTAAATGATTAAATTTTACATGATGATTTATTTCTTTATGAGACAAGGAATCAACTAAAATATCTGATGAAATAACAATGATTGTATTAATTAACATGAAACAATGAATAGTTGCTGATAATTTAAGTGTTATTTGAAAATATGGTTCAGCTAATCCTGGTGATTTATGGTATAATATTAATATAATTCATAATTATTCAGCAAATTATTGAACAGTTTCATGTTGATGATTATGTGGGTGATCATCATCCCTTACAAATTTAAAAGATGGTGATTATTATTTAATATCAATGACTAGTGATTGAATTAATTGAAAAACATTTATAAATTGAAATTTAGTTCGATCTAATTATAATCAAGCTACTAGATATATAGTAGAACAGTCATCAACTACAGAATTAAGAATTTGATCAGTTGTGAGATGATGGACAAATTTTCACTGAATAATAGATGAAGTACGTATATACAATCGTGCCTTATCAGATAACGAAGTACAGGCTTTGTATAATAGTACAAAGTAATTTTAAAATATAATATATTCTCATGAAAAAAACAAACCAAGCTTTCACTCTAGTAGAACTAATTGTTGTAATAACAATTCTAGCAATTCTATGAACAATAGCATTTATATCATTACAATGATACTCAAAAGATACTAGAAATAGTGTTAGACTTTCAGATATGTCTAATATAAATAAAATGCTATGAGTAAAAATAGTAACAGCAGGGAAGGTACCACTTCCAGATAACTATGTAGAAATAACTGCAAGTGGAACAGTACTTAATTATCAATGAGAAGCTTGAGAAAGAGTATTAGAACAATTATGAGTATCAAACGGATGAAAAGATCCAAAAGATGAGACTTATTATACATATAGTACAAATACAAACTTAACAAAATATCAATTATTAGGTTTTATGGAGTGAGATCCAATTGCATCGGTAGTTTCTGAATCTTTTGCAGTGAGTGATTTGTCAGATAGAGCAGTGAAAGTATATTGAGATGATGTATGAATATTACTAGAAAATGTAACAAATTTACCAGTAACTCTAGATGTTGATGTAGTAACTACATCTGATACTTATAAAATCATATTTACAGATGAAAGTTTAATAGAAGCAACTGGTTCAACATTATTTTCAAATATTTATAATAGGAATAAAGTATTATTGAATAATAAGGATTTAGCAAAATTAGATGATAGTTTGGTAGCTTATTGGGATATGGAATCAATGACATGAAGTTATTTGAAGGATTTGAGTCAGTATTGAAATTATTGAACATTAAATGGTTCACTTGTTGTATGATGAGAAGATTGAAAAAATTGAAAAGCTACATATTTTGATTGAATAGATGATTTTATTCAGATAACTAATCCAAATTTAATAAATGATTCTATGTCTTATATAACAATATCTGCTTGGGTAAGATTAGATGCAGAATTATGAAGTAAAAGTACTAATTACCCAATTGTAAAATCTTGGGTAACTAATGCTTATTGATTTGAGTTTCGGATAAACGATTGAATAGAACCAAGTAATTATGTATGAAAATATCAATTTATTACAGATAATTGATCTTATACTTCAGTTTGATCTGATGAAGATACTTATCCAAACGATCATTCTTGGACTTATCTTACAGCTGTATTAAATGGTACAAACTGAACGATATATATGAATTGAAATTTTGTAAATAATAGATCTGATATGAATAGCATATTACAAACCCCTTGATCTGTATTTATTAGTAATAATTGATCTCAAAAATTTCATTGAATAATAGATGATATTCGTATATATAACCGTGCATTGTCAGAGAATGAAGTACAGGCTTTGTATAGTAGTACAAAATAAAAATAATTTTAAAATTACAAGATAAGAAAAAATATATTTTCTTATCTTTTTTCTTGTATTTCAAGAAAGATATGATATAATATTTCTTGAATATATATAAACTAAATTATTTAGCTATGAAAAATATAATAAAAGAAATAATATTAACTTATCAAAATAGGGATTATAGTGATGCTAGACCTAGAGATTTAAAAATTGAGTTGGATACGAATAAGATAGTGTCAATAATTTGACCAAGAAGATCTTGAAAGAGTTATTTTTTGTTTAATCTTATACAAGAACTTAAAAATTGATGAATAGAAACTAGTGATTTTCTGTATATAAATTTTGAGGATGAAAGATTAGATATAACCTCTAAAGACTTGGGAATAATAATTGAGTCATATAGGGAACTTTACCCAAGAAAAAAAATTGAAAATTCATATTTATTTTTTGATGAAATTCAAAATGTAGATGGGTGGGAAAAATTTGTAAGAAGAATAAATGATGAGTGATTTAAAAATATTTTTATAACAGGATCTAATGCAAAACTTTTAAGTAAGGAGATTGCAACTAGTCTAAGATGAAGAAGTTTAACTTATGAAATATTACCACTTGATTTTAAAGAATATTTATTTTTTAAGGATGTGGAAATTGATAATATTCATAAAAAAGAAGATAAAGCATTGCTTTTATTGTACTTTGATATTTATTTAAAATGGTGAGGTTTTCCTGAAATAATTGATTATTCTGAAGAATTAAAAATCAAAGTATTGCAGGAATACTTTGATGTAATGATTTATAACGATATAGTGGAGAGATATAAAATAAAAGATGTATCTTTACTTAAAATATTTATAAAAAAATTACTTCAAACAACTACAAAAGATTTTTCTATTAATAAAATAGCAAATGAATTGAAAAATATGTGATATAAGTTTGATAAAAATATAGTCTATGATTTTGTGGATTATCTAAAAACTATTTATTTTTGAAAAGTAGTAAAAAAGTTTGATTTTTCTGTAAATAAACAATATTTGATAAAGAAATTTTATACAATTGATAATTGATTTTTAAATTCTCTTACTTTTACTTTTTCTGATAATTATTGAAAATTACTTGAAAATTTGGTTTATTTATATTTATATAAAAAATATTCAGATAATGTATATTTTATAAAAGAAAAACAGTTAGATATAGATTTTATTATAAATAAAAAGAAAAAAAAGATTTATCAAGTTTGTTATAACATAACTGATGAAAATAGAAAAAGGGAACTTTGAAGTTTAGAAAAAGCTATGAAACATTATAATGTAAAAAAATGATATATAATTACTAGAGACCAAACAGAGCATATTTGAAAAAACATTAAAATAAAACCATTTTATAGTTTATATGATTTATAAAATAAATAATTAAAAAAAATAGATGAATAAAAAACAAATAGAAAAAAACTTAAAAGAAATAATAGAGCTTTATAACAATCTACAATCAAGTCTTCATGACTTACTTAAGTGAGTAAAAAATGATTGACCAGAAAGGGAACATTTAGATGAATTTTTAGATTATGTCTGAATAGAAAAAAATGAGGAAACAAGGTTTGCTGCATATTCTAGAATTTCAACACTACATGAAAATGCTTTAGAATTATATTTAGAAAAAAATGATTTTTCAAAAAAAGATAAAAGAAAAGTATTAGATAAATCATATGATTTTGTTTGTGATTTTCATAGTGAAATACAAGCAGTTTTAATTTCAGTAATTGAAAATAAAAAATTAGTAACACCATTTTATTTAGAAATATTTAAATGAGTTGCAAATGTATGACTTGCTTTTAATGAACTATTTTTACCATGGAGAAATCATATAGTAAATTGAATTAATAAAGATTTAGAAGATAAGTTTGATAATGATTCAGACAAAATAGTTAATTTTTTAAATGAAAATAATTTGTTTGATTTAGGGCATAATTGAATTACAGCTGATAGATCATATTCTGCCTTAGTTTTAAAAGATTGAAAATATACATCTAAAGCATATGTTGAAGTTTTTGAAAAAGAAGTAAAAAATATAGTTGAACAATTAGATATTTTTATAAACAATTTATCACAACTTGAAGATGAAATATATGATTCAAAACAAAATTATATAGATTATTTAAATGCAATAAAAAATGCATTATTAGAAAAAAATACTAATAATCTTATTGAAAAATGGTCAAAAGTAGATGATGTTCGGATGGAGATAAAAACACCTTTTCAGATTTCTCATCCATTAGAATATTATGAAGATAAATACAGAAAAGCAGTTGCTCCAGAATGGGATTTAAGAATTTTAAATACTGTTTTTAAAAGTGATATTGAAGAGAGTATGGAAAAAATGTATGAAGAATTATATGATGATATTTGAAGAGAAAAATATAAATCATCTTATGAATTTTCACTTTCGAGCCAAAAAAGAGTACAACTTTATCTAACTTCTCCAGTTTTATATTATTCTTCAGAACTTACTTGATTATATTCAGCTCAAGTTGTTCCAAATGACGAAAAGATAAGTAAAGTAAAATGAAAGAAAATTTTTGCATTTCCTGAAATGGTTTTGGAAAGTAAAAGAAGAGAACCATTTATGAAAATACAATCAGTCACTTTAGAAAAAGATTTATTATATAAATATAGAAAAAGCTTATTTTGAGAAAATAGTATTTTTTACAAAATTTATGATATTGAAACTTTGTGACACGAATATGGACATACTCTTTGGCTTGATTCTGATACAGAAACAGTGATGAATAGAGAAACAGGAGTATATAAAAAAATTGAAGAGTTTAAGGCTACAGCAGGAGGTTTAGTTATGTATTTTTTAAATGAAAAATTAGCTTCTAAATTACAAGAAGAATTAATTATCCATCATTCTATTAGATGCATATGATTACTAAAATACAGAGAAGTAAATGAAATAGAACCATATTATTGTGAAGCATTAATTCATTTAGATATTTTGTTCGAGTCTGAAATTATTAAGAAACAACCTCACCCTAACCCTCTCCTTATAGGAGAGGGGACAAAAGGAAAATATCAAATAAAATTAAATTTTTCTGAGGAAAATTATAAAAAATTAAAAGAAGTTTATATTAAGCATTATAAAAAACTTATTAATATTTATTTAGAAAAAATAGATGCTTGAAAATTTTTGAGTGATTATACTGTAAAAAATAAAGAGTGATATTATTTACCAAAAGACAAAAAAATTAGAGAATTTGTAGAATATTATTATGGTGTTTATAAAGAGATTGGGAATGAAATAGATGGGAGTGTTACTAAGGAGGATTATATTTAAGAATAATTATAAAAAAATTATGAATAATAAATTAGAGGATAAAAGATTAATTAGATTAATTGTGTCAAATACTATGTTTCGTGCAGCAAAAGTAGCTCTTTTCCTATTTCTAAATATTTTGATATGGAAAGAATCAAATGATATGCAAATGATGTTTATGTTTAATATTGTTTTATGAATATCTCATACTTTCTTTTTTGCATTATTTGGTATTTTAGTAAAAAATGGTTATAGAAGAATATGATTAATAGTATGACCACTTTGAGCATCAATTGCTTTTTTATTCTTGTTATTATTTAGAGAAAATTTATTAAATTATATATATTATATTTGATTATTATTGGGTGTAACATCATGAATGTATTGGGTAACATTTAATAATAATACATTTGATATAACTACTTTTTATAATAGAGGAAATTATGAATGAACAAAAAAATCTTTGTGATTAATATTTAATATGATTATACCAATAGTTATTTGATGATTAATATCATTAGATATTTTTTGATTATGATATGAAATGTCTTTTTGAGTAGGGATGATATTATTTTTACTTGCTTTTATTATTTGAAATGTTTCTATTGAGGTTCCTAATAAGGGAAAATATAAATTTACAAAATCTATAAAAATATTTCTTTCTGATAAAGAAATATTTAAATTTTTAATTATTTACTTATTATTATGATTTACATTTAATACAGTTTTATTAGATTTTTTATTGCCATTAATAATATATACACAAGTTTTAGAGGAATATAAATTATGATTTATTTTATCATTTTTATCTTTAGTTTGAGCATTAGGATCAATTTTGTATTGAAAATTAGTTTCTTTTAAAAATTATTGAATGACAATGAAAATTGGTTGAGTTTTATATGCAATATTGATGATAGCCATATTAATATTTCCAAGCTTTTCAACTTTATTTACAGCATTATTAAAATTTGTATTTGTTTTCTTTTCAATAGCTGTATCAGTTACCTGACAAAACATAATTCATAAAATAAAAGATTACGAAAAGATAAAAACAGAATATATGGTGATCAGAGAAATTTTTTTAATGACCTGAAGAACATTAGTATATATTTCATTATTTTTTATATGAAGCGTAAATGTTAACAAGTTAAATTATCTTTTTTATGCAATGATGATTATAGTACTTATATCATCATTTATATTATCAAAAATAAAAATGCACAAGATAGAAAAAAATTAAAAATTAACTAATTTATTATGAAAAAATCTTTAATTATACATGGTTGGGGGTGAAAGAGTTTATCAAATTGGTTTCCTTGGTTGAAAAGGGAATTGGAAGATAGGGATTATGAAGTTTTTTTGCCTGATTTGCCAAACACGAATAAACCAAATTATAATGAGCAAATTGATTTTATTAATAAATATGATTCTGAATTGTGAGAATGAGATATTGTAATATGACATTCTTTATGATGTAAAACAGCTATGCATTATGTAGAAGAAAATCAATTAAAATGATTAAAAGTAATACTTGTTGCTCCTGTTTATCCTTGATTAGGAGAGGATTTATGAAAGGAAGTATATTGAGATGCATATGAGGATATTTCAGAGTACTTTAATAAGGAAATTAGGTTTGATAAACTTTGAAATGAATACAAAATATTTTTATCATCAAATGATCAATATATTGATATGGATAAAGCAAAAAATTATTTAAAAGATTTGAATAAATATGAAATTAGATAAAATTAAAATTGCATTTAAAGAAGTAAAATGATTAAAAATGGATGTTGATACAAAAATGAAATTAAAAATATTGAAATACTTATATTTATATATTATTTGAAATAAAAAAGACATGCATGATGCAATATTTTGAGTTTATAGATTAGATACATCACCATGAATTGATTATTTAGCTGATTTTATGATAGAAAATTTTAAATATAAGTAATATTATTATTTATAACATCAACAATCATATCATCTTTTTTTGACAAAATTCACAAAAAATATCATATTTTTTAAATTTTTTTTTATTCTAAAAAATGTTTTATTATATATTATATTTGATTAATTATAGTTTATTATGTAATTAATAAAATAAAAAGTTGCTATATTTTTAAAATTGGTATAATATTAATATATAGTTTAGTAAATAATTTAATATTTATGAAATATCAAGACTTTTTAGTGATGATTAGGGAAAAAATATCATGATTTTCTGATAAGAATAAAAAAATCAATTTTGTAAAAGAAGAATTACAAAAAAACGTATTGTATTCAATTTATTCTAGAAAAAGTAATATTTACTTTTTATGATGAACAAATTTAAGAATTTGTTATGATTTAGATAGATTTTCTGAAGATTTAGATTTTGCATTAGATAAACCTGATAAAAATTATGAAATAGAAAATATTATTAAACCAATAATAGATGATTTAAAAAATAAAAATTGATATAGAATTTCAATTAAAATATGAAATATTCTTACTGTCAGAAAGGCAATGATTAAATTTTCTGATATATTATATGATTTATGAATATCTCCATTAAAAGATGAAAAAATTACTATTAAATTGGAAATTGATACAAATCCATCATCTTGATCAAAATATTGAGAAAAAATTATTAAATCATCTCTTTGAACTTGTATTATAAAAAATCAGGATATAAGTTCGACATTTTCATGAAAAATATGAGCTTTATTATTAAGAGAATATATTAAATGAAGAGATTATTATGATATATATTGGTATTTAGATAATTATTCTCATAAACAGTTTAATATTAAGTATTTAATTAATATTATTTCGCAGTATAATTTAAATAATAATAATAAAATACATATACCACAAACAAATAAAGAGGTTTTGAATATGGTATTAGAAAAAATTGAAAATACTGATTACAATCAAGTAAAATCTGACCTTATTAGATTTATGTCATGGGATAAAAAACATTTAGATTCATTTTTTGATACTTATAAAGATACAATATTTTCAATGATAAAAAAATATAATAATGCTTTAGAGAATAGAGAAAAAAATACAAAATTTAGATTATAATTATTTACTTATGTTTAAGGAAAAAATTAAAGAAATCAAAAAAGCAACTGATATCATTTCATTAAAAGATATTAAAAATATTACTAAAGAGAATAATATTACTACAAAATCAAATTATACTAAATGAGTTGTTAGATTAAAAAGGTGATTGTATGCTATTTGAGAAAAAATGGATTCATTAAAAATTGCAAATGAATTAGTTTCACCTTCATATATTTCTTTAGAAACAGTGTTATCTTTCTATTCAATTATTCCAGATGCAGTTGTTAGTTATACATCTGTAACTACAAAACAAACAAAATTTTTTAAAAACGATTTTTGAGCATTTTATTATTCAAGTATAAAAAAAGATTTATACTTTTGATATAAATATAAAAATTGAGTATTTATTGCAGAAAAAGAAAAGGCCTTGCTTGATTATTTTTACTTAAAATCAAAATTATTAAAGCTAAATGTATATGATTATGCTAATATTGATAATAAAAAGTTTTCTAGTATTTGATGTAAAAAAGCAGATATTTGGTTTAAAGAGGAAAGATTTGAAAATTTGGATATTTTGGATTTTAAAATTCTAAAAAAATATTCTAAAAAATTTAATAAAAAAGTTTATTATATGACTTTACTTTTAATTAATTATTATAAAGAAAATGAATGAAAATTTGTAAAAATTAAATAAGATAAAAAAAGAACCAAAGTTTGTTTCTTTTTTTAAACAAAAAATTTGCACAAATTTATATAAAATGATATTATTAATAACGTATAAAAAGAGAGAAAAATAACTAAATACTTGACAAGTTGTAATATTTAGCTACAATATCTCCATTAATTTTTTTTATTTATATTAAAATATATATTATGTGAAATAAACTTGGTAAAATTGGTACTGCAGCGGCTTTAGTATGAGCATTAAATGCAGGTACGTGAGTAGATGCAAAAGCTAATGACGTTGATCTTACAACAGATCAAACAAAATTTGCCGCAAGTAAAGCTATTCAAGATGATTCTGTAAAAGATTTATCACAATTAGATAGATATGTGAAATTTAATGGTACTGATGGTGGATATGGTACTGGAGATACTATTTGACTATCTACTCTTGATTGATTAACATGAATTGAATATTCTGATTTATATTGACCAATTGTTAATGTATGACTTCAAATTAATAAAGAAGATTGAACTCAAAGCTTTTTATTACAATGAAGTTATTCAAAATGATGAAGTGATAAAAAAAGTGAAAAAAGACTTTTGGCTTGATATTGATATAAAGTTTCTGATAATAGTGTAATTACATTTTTATGAGAACGTCTTATTCAAGAAAAAGATTACTTATCAGAATTATGGGGAGATCCTAAAGCTTATAATTATGATGCTACTCAAGATAAATTAGGTCTAAATTTTAGATTACATTCATTTGATTTTAAATGATATTATTCTAAATCTTATGACAAAAAATTAGAAAATAGGGAAATCATAATTGATAGTACAGATTTTTGGCAACAATATTGAGTAACAACTAAATTTAAATGACAAGAAGCATATGGAGCTAATATTTGATCTAAATTTGATCTTACAGATAATATTGATTTAGAAACTGCAATTTGAACGAGTGTTGTTGATTGAGAATCTTTTGTTGATGGTTGAGCAAAAGTAAATGTGCATATGTGACATAAATGATATGTTTATCTTGATGTACATACAACAGGTGATATTAATACTGGATCAGTTTGATATGAGTGAAATGTATTTGATACATGAGCTACATGGACAGCATCAGCTAGTTATACAGAATGACCAAATGATCATGAAGAAACTAGATGATCACTTATGTTAAATATTCCTTTATGAAAAAGATCAAAGAAAAATTATAAAAAACCTTCATATGATTCACTTGATAATGTTTCTAATACTGTAAGATATGATGTTAGAGATTTTAAATCATCTGTAGTAAGATGAGAAGTAGTAGAAGAACAAAAATTAATATCAGAAGTTGATAAGAATGCATTACCTGCAGGTTCTACTGTTGATTCAGAAACTTGAAATATAACAGTACCTTGATTAAGTGCCAATGCTACTAGTTTTGAATCAATCACAAGAGATGGAAATACTATTTCTGATAACGGTGCATTTGCTATTAGTTGAGGTAATTTAACAATAAATTTAGATAAATTAGAAGAACCAGAATGAGAAGATGATATATACAAATTACTAACAAACTGAAATCCACAAAATGAAATAACGGTTCACGTTATTAAGGGGTCTAAAAAAGTTGTGAGTGTGAGTGTAAAAACATTAGATACTATTTCAACAATATGAGCACCAACACTAGAAAGTAAAACAGATACAACAATAAATGCAAAAGCTTGAACATTTGATGATGCAGATTGAGTAGAATGAGTTACTGTTGTATTATATAGAGATGCTTGATTAACAAATTTTG
>CAZGNU010000026.1:0-22273 GCA_964527325.1 uncultured Candidatus Peribacteria bacterium
TAGAGATATGCAAGTTGGTATGTTACCACCAAAATTGTGTCAAATGATGATTAATTTATCAAAACCCCTCCCTAACCCTCCCCTACAAGGAGAGGGAATAAAACAAGTAATTTATGATCCTTTTGTATGACTTGGAACAGTTCTAATTGAATCAATACTTATGTGAAACAAAGAAGTATATGGTAGTGATCTAAATGAAAGAATGGTAGAAAAATCAACAAAAAATATTGAAAAAATTCCTAATAATGACGTAAAAATTGAAATATTTCAACAAAATTCAAAATATATAGATGAAGTTAAAATATTAAACAAAATTGATTCAATAGTTACAGAATGATATTTATGAGAAGTAATGACAAAGAAAAATATAAGTATAGAAAGAATTGAAAAACAAAGAAAGTCTTTACTAGATTTATATAACTGATTTTTTAAATGATTAAAAAATAGTAAGTATAAATGAAATATTGTTATAAGCTTTCCTTTTTGGGAAATGAAATGAAAGTACTTTTATTTCACTGAAATTTATGATATTTTGAAGCAATATTGCAATATAAAACAATTATTACCTAATAGTTTAGATATACAAACTACAAAATCATGAAGTTTATTGTATAAAAGAGATAAGCAATTAGTTTGAAGAGAGATATTTAAGTTGAGAATAAAGTAGAACCCCCATCCTAGCCTTCCCCCTACAGGAGGAAGGAATAGCTTCATAATTATATAATTGTAGTTATTTCCCTCTCCTGTAGGGGAGGGATTAAGGGAGGGGTCTTTTTTTTATTGCTCCTGAATTTCAATAATATTCTGTGTTTGCTCAATTCTCTTATTTTTAGTATTAGTTCATACATTATCAATAAAAGTATCAGTAGAATCCTTTGCTAATCATATTTTTTCTCAAATAGAATCAATATAATTAACAATATTTTGATTTATTTGTGTTCACGTGAAATCATCAATTCCTTTTGAAATAGTTGGAAACATATAAACTATAATAATATAAGGTAAAACAAATATTAAGATTTTATAAGTTAGTATTATTAAATTCCTCATAATAAATTGTATTAAATAATAATTCATTTCAAAACATATCTATCTATTTCAACAATTTTTACTTTAATCAAATCTCAAATTTTAGTTCACTTTTTTCATCTAAAACGTACTTCCTTAAAATTTCTTGTTCTTCATATAAAATTTCAGTCTTTTTGCGAAGAAACAAGTACCATCTCTTCCCTATTTAGCATTAATTTGTTTCTTTTTTGAATACTTTCTAATAATTCATCATTTAACTTATGCCATCTTTCTGCTTTTACATCATTAGGAATATCATCTGGATATATCTTTGCAGCTATTGTTCATTTCCTTACAGAATATCTAGCATTATAGCTAAAATCAAATTCGCATTCTTTGAATGCATTAACAGTTTCCTCAAATTTTTCATCAGTTTCTCATGAAAATCAGACTATAATATCAGTTGATATTGCAAAAAGTGGATCCCTTTTTCTCAAATAATCTATCATTTTTTTAAAATCAGAATATTTATGCTTTCTATTCATTTTTTTTAAAATTTCATCTGATCAAGACTGTAAAGCAAAATGTAAATAATTACACATCTTATCTAATTCAAAATGAGCATCAAGAATATCTTGTGTCATATCAAATGGATTAGATGAAGTAAATCTAATTCTATCTAATCATTTTATTTTATTTATTTCCTCTAAAAGTATTCTAAACTGAGATTTGAAATTTGTAGCCTCCTTCTCCCCCAAGGGAGAGGGAATTCAAGGGTGAGGTCTGCTAAATTGCTTTCAGTATGAATTTACATTTTGTCAGACTAAAGTAATTTCCTTGGCTCAAGCCTTTACAGCTTCTTTTGTTTCAGAAACTATATCTTCGATACTTCTAGATTTTTCTTTTCATCTAGTATAGGGTACGATACAATAAGTACAATAATTATCACATCATGTTTGAATAATTATTGTAGCACTTGCAGGATTTTCTCTTAATTGTTTTGCTTTTAAATAATCACTAGAAATATGATCATTTCAGATTTTTTCTCAATAAATTTTTGTTAACATGTGAGGTAAATAATTCACATCTTCAATTCTAATAACAAAACATAATTTATCTCATGCTCTTGGGAAAAGTTTGTCATCATTATTAAATATTGCTGATTTTTCTTTTGTTAGAGTAATATTTTTAGCTTTATTTTTATCTCTTTTATATTCCTTTAAATATTTTCAATTAAGACCAGTCTTTCTAACCATACATCAAGTTATTCAAACAATGATATTTTTATTTTCCTTATAAATTTCTGTTAAAAAACCAAAAACTTTATCTTCTCACTTTTGTCTTACTGAACAAGTATTAAAAATAACTAGATCTGCATCCTTCCAATTTTTCACCATAACAAAACCAGACTGCAGTAAAATCATATTGATTTTTTCACTGTCAGCCTGATTCATTGCACATCAAAATGTTTGTATGAAATATTTTTTCATTAGTATAAATCCTTAGTTATTCTACTTTCTTCTGGTAATACTTGATGCATATATTTACTTCATTTTCTTTTATCATATGTATTTTCAACTTCTCAAAGAATTGTTTCAAAAGCATACTGTCATATTCTCATTCCAGTGTATAAGACAACTGGTAGCTCATTTATATTTGTCATTTCTAGAGTTATAGTTCATTCAAATCATGGATCAACAAATCATGCTGTAGAATGAATTATTACTCAAAGTCTTCAAATAGAACTTCTTCATTCACATCTAGCTACTAGATCATAAGGAATTTTAATTTTTTCCAAAGTAACTCATAAAACAAAATCTCCAGGATGTAGAACGAATTTTTCATTATCTTCTAATGTAATAGTTTCAATATGTTCAACATCTACTCAATCTCTTGCATCAACTTGAGTTTGTCTAGATTTTTTAAAAATTTTAAAAGTATTTCAAAGTCTAAAATCCAAACTTGCCGGTCAAATTTGCTGCTCGACATTATAATCTCAATGAGATTCCATTCATATTTCTCATTTTTTTAATCTTTTTTTTATCTCAGTATCTGATAATATCATATGTAATTTTTAAAGGTATAAATTAAAATCCATCAGCCTATCGGCAGCTTCCTTTAATACTAAAGGAAGCCTTACTATTTTTGTTTTATTAAATTTTAAGTAAAAGTCAATTAATACTTAAATCAATTTTCTTCCTTTAGTATTAAAGGAAGTACTCCGAAGGAGGGATGGATTATTTTGTTTCTCATGTTCACACTAATGAATCCTTTATTTCGACAACTCTTTCAACAGTATCATTTAATCAATCAAATGTTCATGATTGTGAAATAGTATTAGCAACTCATGAAAATGTCTCAATAGTATTTCTAATTTCATCAATTAATCATGAATTTGTAGTCACATAATCCTTTATTTCATTGTATCAATCTTTTGCATCATTAAATTTATCCTCAGCTCATGATAAAGTTTCTCTGTATCAATCAATTTTATCCTTAGTAAACTCTGCTCACATTTTAAAATTTTCCTGAAATTTTATACTTCAGCTATGTACAGTATTATAAGCATTTTTTAATTCATCCTTTGTTGGAATATTTGTAACTGTTGTATCATAAGCTCATTTGAATTTTAAAACAAAGTTATTAAATCACTCAATTCATAGAACTTTTTCAATTGCTCATGCAATAATCGGTGAATTGAAAATTAATAATATATATGAAACAAAAAATATTACAGAAAACCAAATCAACTTTTGTAAAAGTGTCATAATTAGTTTAAAAAAGGTATATTAAACTTAATATACCTTTTTTTTTTGATTAATCAATTTTATTTATCCATACACTCCTTACAACTCAACTTCAATATCTCAATTCCTCAAGCTAAATTTTTTCAATCATATCCTTTTTCTGATAATATTTTAGTAATATATCAGCTTCTAGCTCATGATCTACAAATAAATATAACTTCCTTAGACCAGTCTATATCATCAAGTCTATTTCAGATATCTCACATTTCAATAAGTTTTGATCACTCGATTTTCATATAATCAAATTCAAACTTTTCGCGGACATCAATAAGTTCAAATCTGTTTTTATCTTGTAAGAATTTTTTTTTAAATTCTTCTGATGTTATTTCAGTATACATCTTTTTAAAATTATTTTTTATCTGTTCAAAATAAGTCAGAAACATCAAGTTTATTTTTTCTTAAATCTTTATTTAAATCAAGAATTTGTGCATCTTTTATAGGTGTTTGTGTTCATACAACTTTTCAAGTTTTTCCAGTAAGAGTATGTTTTAGTTTTTCTATATCTTGTGGTGAAAAATTTTTATTTCTAAGATCAATTGATAATACCTCTGTTTTAATCATAGCATGTTTTCCACATCATTCACAAGCAATATCTATATTTATAGTAGTTCAAGCTGCTCACATAATATCAATATTATAATCATTTACTCGAGCTTGACATTCAGGACATTTATATGTTTGAGTAAGAGAATCGATCATTCATTTTAAAGATTGGTAGTTCATTTTTTTTATTTATTTTATAATAACGGGGGTAGTTTAACACAGACTTATATAAATTTCAAGTAAAAATTTAAAATTTATATTGACATTTTTATTAATAATTTTCTAATACTTTTTCTAATCTAAAAATAGATTTAGAAGTTCAAAGTATATATATCATTTCTAACGCTCATGGAGAAAATTGTTCTCAACTTAAAGCACATCTAACTGGCCACAATACTTGACCATTTTTCATTTCAGCTTTTTTAATTTTTTCTATAAAAATATTTTTTACTTCGTCTACCGATTCAAAATTAGCTCATTTAGTTTTTAATATGTCAAGTGCAATATTTAAAGCCTTTTTTACTATTTCAGAATCATTTATTTTCATTTTTTCATTCATAACCATTTCAGAATCAGGAATTTTAGAATCATTGTAGAAAAAACTAGTAAAATCTTTTAATTCAGAAAAATGATTAATTCTTGATTTTAATTCACTAAATATTTTTTTATTATAATCTTCTGGGAAATTAGCTATTTTTTCAGCATAATCAATATCGTATTTAGATAAATAAATAGAAAATTTATCATACAAATAATCATTATCAAGAGCTTTTAAATAATGTTTATTAAAAAAATTTAATCTATCTATATCGAAAATAGCTCAAGCTTTGTGTACTTGTTTTAAATCAAATTTTTCAATCAACTCATTCATAGTAAAGAACTCTTCCGTTGTCTTTGGATTCCATCAAAGTAGTGAAATATAATTTATCAAAGCTTCTGTTAAATATCATTTTTCAATATAATTTTCAACAGCAACATCTCATGTTCTTTTAGAAAGTTTTTTCTTATCATTTCATAATAATAATGGAATATGAGCGAAAACAGGAGCTTTCCAACCAAAAGAATTATACATTATAACATGTTTTGGTGTACTTGGAGTCCATTCATCTCATCTAATTACATGAGTAATTTCCATTAAATGATCATCAACAACGTTAGCTAAATGATAAGTAGGAAATCAATCAGTTTTAAGTAAAACTTGTTCATCTATATCTTTTGAAGGTACTTTAATCTTCCCTTTTACCATATCTTCAAATTCAATAACAGTATTTTCAGGTACTTTTAGTCTAATAGTGTAAGCTACATTAGAATTCAATTTTTCTTTGATTTCTTCTTCACTTAAAAACCTACATTTTTTATCATATTTTGTTGGTAGTTTTAGACTAGTTTGTTCTTCTCTAAGCTCTGTTAATCTTTCACTACTACAAAAACAATAGTATGCTTTATCTTTTTCTATAAGTTCATCAACGTATTTTCTGTATATTTTTAATCTTTCAGATTGATAATATGGTCATTTTTCACCAGGATTATTTGGTCATTCATCAGGTATTAATCATACTGAAGCTAATACTTTTAGCATATTTTCAATACTCCCCTCAACTAATCTAGTTCTATCTGTATCTTCTACTCTAAGCATAAATTTACCATTATTTTTTTTTGCAAATAAATAATTATACAAAACCGTTCTAAGGCTTCCAATATGTAAATATCATGTAGGACTTGGTGCAAATCTTGTAATTACTGTCATTTATTTTTCTTAATAGTAAGCTAATTTATTATATAATATAGACAAAAAAGTCTTTGTAAAGCTTTTTTTATTTGAAAATATAGTTTTTTGTAGTATTATATAAATGTAATAAAAGTTTTGACAAAAAATATATTAAGTATATACTAAATATATACATGTATTATTTTTATTTACTAAACATTATTTATTATGACAACTGAGGAAAAATTTGATATAATTATCAAAAAATTAACTGTACTTGAAGAGTGACAAAGTTCTATAAAAGAAGATTTTCTTGATTTTAAGCATGAAACTAAACAAAATTTTAAAAATACTAATGATAATATTAGTCAATTAAAAGAAGATTTTCTTGATTTTAAGCATGAAACTGAACAAAATTTTGAAAATACTAATGAGCTTATTAATCAAGCATTTGAAAAAATAAGTGAAAATATTTCATATCAAGATAAAGTTACTGAGATAGAAAAAATTATTCACTCAAGACAAAGAAGTTTTAGCTAATAATATAAACAAAATGCAAATTAAATGACAAGCAAAAAAATTAGAGTCTACTTTAATCCCTACTGTAATAGATAAAAGCCCTAGTTGAGAAAGAGCTTATGATATATATTCTAGATTATTAGAAGATAGAGTAATTTTTTTATGAGAAGCAATTAACTCAGCAGTAGCAAATACTGTAATAGCTCAATTACTTTTCCTAGAAAAACAAGATCCAAAAGGACCTATAACAATGTATGTAAACACACCAGGATGACACGTAACAGCATGATTAGCAATTTACGACACAATGCAATACATATCATGTCCAGTTACAACAGTATCAATCTGATTATCTGCATCAATGGGATCAATAATACTAGCTTGATGAGCTAAATGAAAAAGATACGCACTTCCTCACAGTGAAATAATGATACACCAACCTCTTGGTTGAGCTGAATGACAGGCAACAGATATTAGACTAGCTGCTGAACATATAATTAAAACCTGAGATAGATTATATGGAATATTAGCAAAACACACAGGAAAATCAGTAAAACAAGTTGAAAAAGATTGTGATAGAGATAACTTTATGAGTGCCGAGGAAGCCTTAGAATATGGTTTGATTGATAGAATAATAAAAAATAAATAAAAAATGTAACTAGAAATAGTTACATTTTTTAATTCTCTAAACATATTGTAAATGCCCAATAATTTGTAATTCAAGGATTATCTGTTTTATAAATTACAGATCAATTTTTTACTCAATTTGTATTAAAAACTTTATAATAATAAATAGTTCATTCATAATCTGGAATTAATTCATTTGTAATTTGCAAATTATTTCAAAAATCGGTATGTGGTAAAGATAAATCTGCAATAGAAATAATATTAGAATAAACTCAAAGTTCTGAGTAATCAGTTGGACAAGTATTCGGTGTTGGAAATATTGGACTTCATTCAAAATCAAGAATAATTTTTATTTTTTTCAATATTCATCCTCAGATATCATAGTACGCATTATTATTGAACATATCAAGATAATCATCTGGTGTTAATGGTAATGGTCATCAGCTTGAGCTAGAAGTACTAGTACTCGATGATCATCATGAAGTACTAGTAGATGTTGAACTAGTACTTGATGTTGAGCTAGAGGTTGAAGAACTTGAATCAGTTCAATCTCAATCATTAGTTCAATCTCAATCATCGGTTCAGTCTCAATCATTAGTTCAGTCTCAATCATTAGTTCAATCTCAGTCATCAGTTCAATCTCAATCATTAGTTCAATCTCAGTCATCAGTTCAATCTCAATCATTAGTTCAGTCTCAATCATCGGTTCAGTCTCAGTCATCAGTTCAATCTCAATCATCTGTTGAATCTCAGTCATCAGTTCAATCTCAATCATTAGTTCAGTCTAAATCATCATCTTGATTTTCTATATCATAATCAGGTTCTATATAGCTAAAATATTCTTCATCATCTAACTCTATTTTCTTTTTTTCTTTTTCAATTTCCTCTTCAATAATATCTTCTTCAACAGTTTCTTCTTCTGTTTCTTTTTCAATTTTTTCTTCAATCTTTTTTATTTCATCTTTTTCATCATTAGGCGTAGCTGAAACTTTATTAATATTACTATTTTGTTTTGTAATATTTGTTGTTTCTTGAGTATTTACATTTATTGGTTCAGAAATATTTTTTTTATCAGCAAATTGATTTTTTTCAGTAGTTTTTGCTTCAATAGCTTTTTCTTCTCATGTTTTTTCAACCTTTTTAGTGATTTTTTTAATTATTTTTTCCTGAATAACCTCAGTAATAGGTTCATGCATATAAGTCTTATACAAATATCAAAAAGCAGATCAAAAAACTAAAACTCATAAGACAACAAGAAATACTTTTTTCTTGTTGTTTTGTAATGCATACATTATCTCATCAATTAAATCTTCAAACATGTTTTTATCTATATATAAGGGTAAAGTCATCAATTCATCATCCTGAAGCTTGAATATCTAAAGCAGGATTTCAACTTAAATCAGTACTAGCATCAACTAGATTTTCCTTTTCAATGTTCGCAATTGTTAATTTTAAATTATTTCATGATACATTAAATTCAACTTGACTATCTAAGTTAATTGTTTCAGTAGCAGTTACAGGATATCATGAAACATTAGATCATCAAACAATATTAATAATACTATATCAGGTAGGAGTAATTTCAACTCATAATCTGTTATTAATATCAGTATATTTTGCATAAGCAAAAATACTTCATCAACTAAAATCTTTTATAGTAAACATAATAGTTTTTTCCCTTGAAGTAATTGGTAATACTGGTTCAGGAAAAACTACTCATGTATTTCAATCTGCTTTAGTTAATTCATTTAATGAAATAATATATGATCCATCAACTAAGGTTCATGTCCTAGTCCATTGTCAATATGAATCAGGAGTATATAAACCAACTAATTCTGTACCATTTGAAGCAGTAAAAAAGTCATTAAATATATTTCATTCTGTAGGATTTTGTAATTCTTTGATTAAATCAGGATGTACAACTATTCAATTATTTGCTAATTTTTCTAGCATTCATTGCTTAAAAGGATTTTTATTAAAATTGTAAATAATCTCTTTAAAATCTTCATTTCAATTTAATTGTTGATAAGAAATAGCAAGTTTTGAAATATATAAATTTAATTGATCCAGTGTGTCAATTGAACAACCATTTAAAACTTCACTTATAGTAAATAACGATGATGATGATAAATTATCAATTTTTGGAATAAATGTTTGTGTATAATTGTTACTTCAATCATGAACGAATCCAAAATCACCTCATGAAGATAATGCTCATGTAGAAGATAAATTATTTACAAATAAACTTGGAACAGTAACTAATGTACAAGTAGCTCATGTCTTTGAACTTACATCAAATAAATCATAATCTCATGAAACATATGAACTTGCATTGTTTTCTGAGATTGCATTTGCTTGAGAAATTGACTGTGAACCAAGAGACAAATAAGTTCATTCAAAAATAGTTCAAATTTGAAATTTTGTTCTGTTGTTGATTACTGAATAATCATATTCAATTTCAAATAATGGATCAACAGCCTTTTTTGATAAATTATTTAAAGACCTATATACTTGATCATCATACCTTCATTGATACCATAATAATCATCAGTTATAAGTAACTCATGTATAAGTAGCTGGGAGTGGATATTTTCATGTTTCAACCTCAAATATTCAAAGAGACTGTTTTATTTGTGATATATCAGTAACTCTAACTGAATTTCTTGAACTTTTTCAATAATCTAAAAGTGATATAAAAGCAATTGTTCATAAAATTGCTATAATTACTACAACAACAATTAATTCAACTAATGTAAATGCTGATTTATTATTTTTCATAATTTTTTATTAATATTATAATAATATGTAATTTATTGTACTCAAAAAAAACAAAAAAACTAAAGTTTTCTTCAATTTTTATCTTTACAAAGAGAAAATTTTATTTTTAATTATTTTTTTCTTGTAGAAATATAGTTAATAATAAATCCTATTTTTTCTGATTTTAAATTTTTTGATAATTCTAAACATTCTCATATTCAGTTATTTAAATAGGTTTTTGTGTTATCTAATCACATAAAATGAACGAATCATTTATTTTCTCATCATACACTCTTACCAGTTTCTTCAAAGCTTCATTCAAAATCCAATAAATCATCCTTAACCTGAAAAGCTAGTCATAATTTTTTTCAAAATTCAGAATATTTTTTTATTTTTCAATCGTTTCATGATAATAATATTCATCAAATAATAGAAATATTTATTAATGCTCAAGTTTTTTTATTATGTATTTCAATTAAATTTTCAAGTGTCAATATATTTGGATTATTTTCATAAAACAAGTCTAAAACTTGTCATCCTAGCATTCATTTAAATCATACAGCTTCTCAAAAAAGCTTTATTAATTTAATATTATTAATTTCTGAAATAACTTCAAATGCAAGAGTATTTAATAAATCTCAAACTAGTATTCCATTTACCTCAGAATACTTTTTCCATGTAGTTAATTCTCATCTTCTATGTGTATCATTATCCATAGCTGGTAAGTCATCATGAACCAGTGAATAAGAATGTAGTAACTCTATTGCAATACAAAACTTTATAATATCATCACTTTCTCTTATATCTTCAAAATCTTTTCAAGAAAATATTAAATAAAATTCTAAAGCAAGAATGGGTCTAATTTTTTTTCATCATTTAACAGCATAAAAAGTTGCTTCTTTAGTCACATCTAATCATTTGTTTTTTTCACCTTTAAAATAATCTATTAAATAATTATTTATAGATTTTTCTATTAATATTTTATATTCATTATACCAAGTTGGTAACATAATCTCTATATTAATTGTATTCATCCCCTTTAATAAAGGGGATTATAGGGGAATTTATTTATTTATTTATTTATTTATTTATTTATTTTCCAAAATTTCTTTTACTTCATTCATAAAACTCTATAACTTTATCTAATTCATTTTTATCAAATTCTGGCCATTTTTTTTCTATAAAAAAATATTCAGAATACTCACTATCATAAAGCATAAAACCAGAATGTCTTATATCTCATCCTGTTCTTACAATTACGTCAACAATGGGAAATTTTCATGTATCTAAATATTTTCTAAATTCTTCCTTTGTTAAGTTATTAGGCTCAATTCATTTTTTAATTATTTTTTTTGTTGCCCTTATAATTTCATCTTGTCATCAATAAATAAGTGCAACAATAAGAGTAATTCAAGTATTATTTTTAGTTTTTTCTTTTACTCTATTTAAAACTTTTTGAGATTCTTCTGGTAATTTTTCAATACTTCAAATTGTTTCAAATTTTAAATTATCATCTAACATTTTTCAAAGAAATGACTCTATATTGTTTATAAGCTTTATTATTCATTTAACTTCTTCTTCATCACGTTTTTCAAGATTATCTGTAGATAATGCCCAAAGAGTCAGATATTTAATTCCCTTTTTTTCAGCCATTTTCACAACCTTCTTCACATTATCAGCTCATGCCTTATGTCAAGCTGTAGCAGGTAAAAATCTCTTTTTAGCCCATCTACGATTTCAGTCCATAATTATTCACAAATGGTTTATCATATTTTAACTTATTATTAAATTATCTGGATTAGCTAATTTAAAGAAATGTTTTTTATTTTTCATTAGCTTTTCGTAATTTCAACTCTCAATTATTTCTCAATTTTTCAGCATAAATATTTTATCAACATTTTTAATCGTAGATAGTCTATGAGCAATAATTATTGTTGTTCTTCATTTCATTAGTTTTTCAAGTGCTATTTGTACTTTTTTCTCTGTTTTATTATCAAGTGCCGATGTAGCCTCATCTAGTATTAATATTTTTGGATCTTTTAGAAATAACCTCGCTATTGCTAGTCTTTGTTTTTCTCATCAGCTAAGTTTTAATCCTCTTTCTCAAATCAATGTATCTATTCAATCCTCTAAATCAAAAACAAAATTTGCTTCTGCTTTTTTTAATGCTTTTTCAATTTGTTTTTTTGTAGCTTTAGAATCAGCAAACAGTAGATTTTCTTTAATGGTTAAGTTAAATAAACTACTGTCTTGAGTAATGACTCAGATTTGCTTTCTAAAATGTTTTAAATTTAATTTTTTAATATTGATTCAATCAATAGAAATTTTTCATTCTTTTACTGACCAGAATCTTAAAAACAAATTTATTATAGTAGACTTCCCTGCTCATGTATTTCAAACAAAGGCAATTTTTTTTCATTTTCAAACTTTAAAATTTAAATTTTTTAATATTTTTTTCTTTTTGTAAGCAAAATTTATATTTTCAAACTCTATTAATCATTTAAACTTTATTTTTTTTCATTTATTACCTTCATGTTCATTATCTAATTTTCAAAATTCTTCATAAAATTTTTGAGAAGCTGTTATCCATCTTTGAACATGTCATAGTCTAGAAAATAAAAATCCTAAACCAAAATATAACCATCAAATATATGAAAAGAATAAAAATAATGTAGCAAAAGTCATTGTTCATTCAAGTATAAAATATACTCATGATCACAAAACTAAAAATCTAGAAATAGTTGTAAAACCAGCTATATACATATCAGAAATAGTCCATCATTTTTCAATACTCATTTGTTTATCATATGTTCTATCAAGTTTATTACTTATTTTTTTTATAAATCTATTTTCTATTGTAAGAGTTTTAACTAATGAAAATACGCTCATAGAATTTCATAAATCTTTATAAACTGATTCCCAATGCTTATCTATTTTTCTTTGAACTGGATATAATTTTTTAAAGAATAATGTACTAGCAATAACCATTATTGGTAGCATTATTAAAGTAATAGATGCCATAACTGGATCAATATAGTATAATAAAACAATTACAAATATTATACCACTTCAACTTTTTATTAAATCCAAAAAGAAAAAATTAAAAAGCGCATATTGTGCTTCTAGTCATCTATCAAATATCTTATAAATACTTCAAACATCCTTATCTAAATATTTTGGGAAAGTCATATTTATGATTTTTTTTGAATATTTTTTTGTTAGATTTGTATAATTTTTAAGGACTAATCTCGTTACAAAATTATATCTATATACTAATAATGATCATGTAGAAACTACAATAAAAATTCCCCAAACTATCATCATTTTAAAAAAATATCATTTATTAAAATCTCAAGTTTTAATAAATCATTCTATTATTTTTACTACTTGTGTGAAAAATATTGGTTCAAGATATAAAAGTATTGCGACAATGACACCAAAAAAAACTACAAAAATAAATTTTGGTATTCATGTAGTTTTTAGAAATTCTTTGAATATTTTTTTTATGATTTGTTTATTGTTCATAAGTTTTTATTACCTTATATTCCCTCTCCTGGTAGGGGAGGGTTAGGGAGGGGTTTTTACACAACTATTTTATCTTCATTATTAACAACTACTTTTTTATACTTACTTAATTTTTTATTTTTATTTACTTGATACAAAATTGGTGAAGCTATGAATATTGAACTATAAGTACCAACAAGTGTACCAAATATCATTACTAAGATGAAACCTGAGATTGTTTCTGGTCAGAAAAAGAATACTGTAGTTAATACGAAAAGTAAAGTTAAACTTGTATAGATACTTCTAGTAATAGTTTCTGAAATAGATTTATTTATAATTTGCTTAAGATTTTTTCAATGTTTTCAATGCTTACCAGCATATTTTTTTAAGTTCGATCTAATTCTATCAAATACAACAATTGTATCATTAATAGAATAACCAAGTATTGTTAATAGTGCTGTAATAAAGAAAGTATCTATTTGAAATTCTGGTAAATACATAGATGTAAGAATGTATGCTCATGTAGATAATATAACATCATGAAAAAGTGTAACAATTGTTATTAAACCAAATGAAAATACACTTATTCATGATACTACTCATGAAAATGAAAATGTAACATAAAAAGTAATTGCAACTATAGCTAATGCCAAAGTAATAAAAGCAGTATTTTTTATATAATCACCGAAACTTTTTCAGATATTTATATATTTAGTTTCTTTTACAGTGTCATCTTGTTTTTTGATAGTTTCAAATACATTATCTTTGAATGTATTTTTTAAATTTTCAAGTTCTTTATCACTAGAATTATCATAAAATCATACAACAACAGCTAATTGTTTTTCTCATGTAATTGAATATGCACTTATGTTATTTATTACCTCTTCTTCACTATTAAATGCATCTTTTTGTGTGCTTAATTCAGTTTTAACCGCATCAATATTTACAGAATTTTCATATTCATACTCCATTTGTATACCTCATGTCATATCAATACCAAGGTTTAATTTAGGTACTAATATAAGCATTATAGAAATAATAAATAATACTCCAGAAATACCTAAAAAAACGATTCTATTCTTCAAAATATCCATAATTTAACTTTTATTCTTAATTAATAATAGCATTATTGTATTCAAAATCAGAAAAAAGCAAGTGAGACTTTGTTTTTTAATAAAAATAAATAAACTAATTAAAATTTTATTTAATTAATTAAAAAATGCTTAAAAGAACAATAAAAAAAATAGTACAAACTATTTTTCATTTACTAAACGTGCTTCTAATAGTACTATCTCTAGCTCTTGCTATAATTTCGATATTCAAAAAAGAATGGATATTGAATTTTATTGAATGGATGAAAATAGTGATTGAATCACTTTGAATGTGGAATTATCTAATAGCCGGTACAAGTAGTTTGATTGAAGCATTTCCTGTATTATGAGTAGTTGTACCATGACAAAATATACTTCTAATAGTCGGATGATTTTTCTGAAATATCTCAAATACAAATCTAGCACTTGTTGTAGTAATAGCATCAATATGAGCAATTATATGAAACTATGTATGATATATGCTATGAGTACATTACTGAGATAGTTTTTTCAAAAAATATGGTTACTGGTTTTGAATATGACTTACAGAGGTTAGATACCTAAAAAAATGAATTGATAAATGGTGAGCTTGGTGAATAATTGTCTGAAAATTTCATCCTATGACTAGAGCTTTCTTACCATTCATAGCATGAAGCATGTGAATGCACAACAGAAAATTCATGCTCTACAACACAATCTGATCAATAGTCCGGGCTATAATCATAATCGTACTATGAGTAATATTCGTAGAATTCTACGAAACAATAATTGAATATATCTGAACAATAATGATGATAGTATTCGCTTGAGTTTGAATTTATGTATACAAATACAAAAAGAAAGAGTTTATGCAATATATTAAGGAAAAAAATGAGGAAATGGAGGAGTTAGCAAAATAATACGTCAAAAGACTAGAAAATATAATTTTCTAGTCTTTTTTTACCTACTTAAGGTTTAATCATAATCCAATAATTTAAATTTATCCAAAAGTAAATATCCTAAAAAGAAAAAGATAGATGAATAAAAAAATAATGGGTAGTAAGTAATAGTTGCAAATAATGATTCACTGTTTTCATTAAAATATTTATAAATACCTAAAGAAATACAGCCATAAAAGAAAAAAGGTGCAACATATTTACCTACATGATAGACAAATACAGAAAAATAACAAATACTAACCAAAATATTATGTATCGGAAAAGGTAAACGTATTTTTTCAAATTCTTTTCGTTCTTTTCTATGAATATTCAGGTCTTCTTCTGTATAATCATATCCAAACATTGCCTGTAACTCTTGTTCACATATTCTACATTTTGAACAATCACCAGGACACTTTTTCATTTTTATAAACATAAAACCCTCCTTTTATTTGTTTTTGTTTTAATTATAAGTATAATGAATTATATATAAAATATTAAAAATGTCTAATAAATATTATGCTAAAAAAATTACCTAAAGAATTAACGGATAGATTAAAGGAAATATACACAAAAGAAGAATTAGAAATAATTGATTCTGGTTTTAACTGTGAACAGAGAAAAACTAGTTTTAGAATTAATACATTAAAAACAACTACCAAAGAAATACTTGAAATAATGAAAGAAAATAATCTGGAAGTTGAAAAAGTAAATTTTTTAAAAAATTGATATATTCTATTAAATTGAAAAGAAAGTGATTTATGGAACCTAGATATTTTTAAACAAGGTAAAATCTATCTTCAATCAATATCTAGTCAAATGCCTATTGATTTTCTTGACTTAGAAGATTTTAATAAAGTTTTAGATATAACTGCAGCACCTGGAGGAAAAACTTCACAAGCTTGTGCATTACTAAAAAATACGTGAGAGGTTGTAGCTAATGATAATAATCAGATTAGAATCGATAAATTAAATTTTACACTAAACAGACAATGATGTAAAAATGCAAAAGTTATTAAAACTGATGCAAGGTTAATTTGAGAAAAAAATGAGGAATATAAAGAATATTTTGATCATATAATTGCAGATCTACCTTGTAGTGCTGAGTGAAAAATAAACCTAAACAAAGAAAAGTCATACTGATTCTGGAACCCGTGAGTAGTAAAAAGAAACTTCAAACTTCAAAAAGAAATACTAAATGCAATTATTCCTCTACTAAAAACTTGATGAACACTTATGTATTCAACATGCACACTAGCACCAGAAGAAAACGAAGCAGTTGTTCATATGATTCTATCACTTTACCCAGAACTTCAAATCCAAGACATTAACATTGACTACAAATACTCAAAAGAAGGACTAAAATGATTTTGAAAACATGTATATAGAAAAGATGTAAGGAAAGGTGTTAGAATATTACCAAATGAAGAAACAGAAGGGTTCTTTATTGCAAAGTTTAAAAAAGTCTCGTAATTACGAGACTTTTTTTATAAAACACTATAACCCAAATATCAAATATAACTCAAATAAGCAATAAATAATATTGCTCACTCTGGCTTAACCAAGAAATTCTTTTTAAAAGTAAAAGCTGCAATTAATATTGCTAAGCTAGCAAGTAACTCGATAGTTAAATCAAAATGCATTCATTCATATCATTTTAATGGATTAATTAATCACGTGATTCATAAAATCCAAACAGTATTAAAAATATTTGATCAAACTATTCATCAAATAGCCATATCTGTATTTTTTTTGAATGCTGCCATCATACTAGCTGCTAGTTCTGGTAAACTTGTTCAAATAGCAACTATTGTAACTCAAACAAAAGACATTGGTAATCAAAATCCTGTTGCTATATTTACAGCACTATTAACTATTAATTTTCATCAAATAATTAATCAAGCTAATCATCAAATAATATAAATTATAGATTTTATTTTTGATAATTCTTCTATTGATTTTCATTCTACTTTTTCTTCTTTTCTCTCAGCTCTATCTTTTGGTTGTTTTGCAATTGTATACGTATAATACAAAAAAATAGAAAAAAATATTAAAAGTATAAATGAATCCAATCTTGATAACATTCCATCATATAAGAGTCAAAATAATACAGCAGAAACAAATATTACAAATGGGATTTCCTTACGGACGGTAGATTTTGGCATCGCAATAGGATATATTAGAGATGTTAATCATAAAATTAATAAAATATTTGAAATATTACTTCAGATTATATTTGAAATTGCTAAATCAGTTTCACCTGAAAATGCTGACATCATATTTACTACTAATTCTGGTGCACTTGTACCAAAAGCAACTATTGTTAATCAAATCACAAGTGATGAAATTCCATATTGTTTTGCAATTGATGATGCTCAATCAACTAGGCTGTCAGCTCATTTTATTAGCATTGCAAAACCTGCAATTAAAACAAGAAAATCCATAAAATTAAATTAAAATATAATAGTTTAAGCTTCCTTTAGTATTAAAGGAAGCTCCCGAAGGGTGATGGATTATCTAATTATTAAACTTAAATAAAATAACATCTCAATCCTGTACCACATAATCTTTTCCTTGCAAAGCTACTTTTCAGTTATCTCTAGCTCATGACCAACCTTTATATTCAACTATATCAGACCAATTTACTACATCAGCTTTTATGAATCATTTCTCAAAATCAGTATGGATTACTCAAGCAGCTTGTGGTGCTGAATCTCACTTATGAATAGTCCATGCTCTAACTTCTTGTACTCATGCAGTAAAATAATACATAAGTCATAAAGCATCATACGAAGCCTTTATTAAATCATCTAATCATGTAGTTTTTAATCACATTTCAGTTAAAAATTCTTTTTTCTCTTCTGCTGACATTTCAAGCATATCCTCTTCAAGTTTTGCTGAAATAGCAACTACCATATGCTTATCTGATACTCAAATAAGTTTTTTTAAATCTTCAGTTGGAGTATCCATCATATCTTCTGAAACATTACACGCATATACAAATTCTTTATTTGTAAGTAAATGTAAATCATAAATTGCCTCTAATTCATCTTCAGATAATTCTAAATCATTAACTAATTTTCAAGCATTTAGTTCAGTTTCAATTTTTTTATAAGTTTCAACAGCTTCAGCAATTTTCTTATCAGATCTTGCTTTTCTAGTATCAGAATTAATTCTTTTTTCCAATGTATCTAAATCAGCCATTATTAATTCAGAATTAATAATTTCTATATCTGATTTTGGATCTACATTTCAATTAACATGAATAATATCATCATCTTCAAATATTCTAACAACTTGTAAAATAGCATCAGCTTCTCTAATATTAGCCAAAAATTTATTACCTAATCACTCCCCTTTACTTGCTCATTCAACTATTCCTGCAATATCAGTAAATTCACAACTTGCATGAATTATTTTTTCTCACGCTACAGCTTCCCTAATTTTTTCTAATCTATCATCAGCTACATTTACTATTCACACATTTGGCTCAATAGTACAAAATGGAAAATTTTGTGCATCAGCCGTATAATTTTTAGTCAATGCATTAAACAATGTAGACTTCCCTACGTTTGGTAATCAAACAATACCTATTTTCATATTTTTTATTTCTTATTAATTTTAAATCTGAAGTATTATATAGAAAAGTTTATTTTAAGCAAAAAAAAGAAGAATTTTAATAAATCCCTCTATTATTAAGCATATATGTCATATAATCTAATTCCTGTTGTCTTTTTATTTCAAATATTACTCCACAATATTTTAGTTCTGTTTTAGTAAATTCTCTTCTTCTAGCTGCTTCAAGATATACTTGTTCACAATGTCTAATAACTTTATTTTTTATTTTTCAAAGGTCATTTAAGTTTGGAGATTCTATAACTGCTTTCACACTAGTTAAATCATATTCAGATGCATTATAAGCATTAGAATAAATAACATTAAACATTAATACAAAAAATGTAAGCAATAATATTATTTTCTTCATTTATATTTTTATTTAAAATAAATAACTATATAGGATTATATGAAAAAAATAATCATTATCAAAAGAAAAAAAATAATTAACTTGACTTTTTATGGTTTTTATTTACTATACATTCGAATTATAATTCTTAAATTAAGAAAAATATGCTAGAATGAATTAAAAATTTTATTAAAAATACTAAAAATAATATATGAGATTTAAATCTTATTAATACTACTAAAACTAAAGTAAAAAATATTTTAACATTATGATGATCTGCTTTAGTAGCATCTTGAATATGTGCAACTGATGTAAATTCTATTGAAATCATAGATACAAAAAGTAAAAAGAAAATTCAAAAAGAAAAAATTATAAATAAAAAATTAAAACATAAACCATTTTCTGTGTGAGAAAAAATTATAGTTTCACCTAATAAATTTAGAGATAAAAATTCAAAATTAAATTTACGTAAATCAGATAATTTAAAGTCTGATATTATTTCTAAAATACCTCAATGATCAACATTAACTGTTATTGATAATTCCATTAATAACTTTATTAAAATCCAAACAACTGAATGATTAAGTTGATATATTTCTAAAAATTATGTAATAAAATCAGAAGATGTTTTTGTAGAAATTGATTGAGAAAGATTTTATATGTATTGAGAAAGAAATATTCATAATAGTACAAATGTAAAAACAAAACAGCAAATTAAAAAGAAAACTAAAATACAAGAAACTAAAGATGAAAAAACTATTTCACACAAAAAAAATGAAACAAATGTCAATTTTACTAAATTTGAATCTAAAATTAAATTACTTACAGAAAAAATTGAAAATTCAAAAGATACTGATTTAAAAGTTCTTTATAAAGAAATAGCTGATTTTATATGATACAAAGAGATTGTAAAACAAGATTGATCAAAAAAATATAGAGTGATTAAATGATCATTTATTGATATAATTTACACTCAAATCAATAATCAATCTAAAAAATGAAACTTTTCATCTAACTCACCAGAATTAGTAAGAATTGAAAAAGTGTATAATTTATTAAATACTTCTATAAATAAAAAATTAAGAGAGGATGATATAAATTGAAAAGAAATAACACAATCTAAAGATTATTTTACAGTTAATGCTTTTGTATCTATCCAAAACAACTCTAAAAAAGTACTAATGAATAAAAGAATATCAGATATGTTATGAGTCACAAAATGTATTGAATTTGAAAAAAATGTAGATGCTTATACTTTTTCAAAAATTATATGAAGAATGGAAAATTACGTTAAAAGCAATATAAAAAAATGAATACCTGCTGATGATTCAATTAATGTAATTAAAACCTCTAAATTAACTAAATTAGCTAATAGTATTTTAAGAAATACAAATAATGCACCTGTAACAATTCATAATCAATCTTAAAAACTTAAAAAAGTCTCTTACGAGACTTTTTTAACTATATATTTATCTTAACTTTCATAATTTCTCCTCCAATTTAGCTAACTTATTCTTTGCCTGCTCTTTTTTCTCCATTTCTGCTCTTACTAATTTTTCTGGTGCTTTGTTTACAAAAGCCTCATTTAGTAATTTTTTATCAAGGATTGCAATATATTCTTGAGTATCAATTATTTGTTCTTTTAGTCTTTCTACAGCTTTTCATACATCAAGAGCATTTGAAGTATCAACAAATACTTCTACTCATGCTTTTATAACTCAATAAGCCAAGTTTTCATCAGTTGGTTTTTTGTTTACTATTTCAAAACTATCTGCTTTTACTATTCAAGATATTACATCAGATACTCATCAAATTGTTTCAGCATTTTTATTTAAAGCATAAATAATTAATCCAATTTTTTTATTAGGTAATATATTATTGTTTGCTCTTAAACTTCTTATTTCTTTAATTATTGAAATAATAAAAGTTTTTTCTTTTTCTATTTTTTCATCTCTAGGTAACATTACTTTTCACCATTCTCAAGTTATTAAATCTCAAGCAAATCATATTTTAGAAAATATTTCTTCTGTAACAAATGGAATATATGGATGCCAAAGTTTTAATAAACGTTCTAATACATAAGAAATAACTTGATCACCATATTTAGAAGTGTCTTTTGTAAGCTTAAATTCTTCTATATAATAATCACAGAATTCATTTTTTGTAAAATTTTGAAGCTCTTGTCATGCTTCAGAAAAATCATATTTTTCCATTGCATCGGTAACTAGTTCTGAAAGATGTTTAATTCTAGAAATAATCCATTTTTCATGGAACATTAAAGCATCATAATTCTTCAATAACAAAGATTCATTTTTAGAATAATCAATTTTTGTATCAATAATCGTTGAAACAAATCTAGAAGCATTCCATAACTTATTAATAAAAATCATATTATTTTCAACATTTGCTTCATCAAATTTTAGATCATTTCATGGTGTGTTTCAAATACTTAAAGTTAATCTAAGTGCGTCAGTACCATATTTTTCAATCATATCAATTGGATCAATACCGTTTCAAGCAGACTTACTCATTTTAGCTCCTTTTTTATCTTTTACTAATCAGTGTAGATAAACAGTTTTAAATGGTGTTTCTCATGTAAATTCATATCAGAACATTAACATTCTAATAACCCAGAAAAATATAATATCGTGACCAGTTTCTAGAACTTGTGCTGGATAAAATTTATTAAATAAATCAGGTTGTTTATCTTCTCAAATTTGATGTCATAAAACTGAAAATGGCCAAAGTCATGAAGAAAACCATGTATCAAGAGCGTCAGTATCACGAGTTAATTCTGTATCTTTTTTGTAATGAGCTTTTGCAGCTTC
>CAZGNU010000027.1:0-21533 GCA_964527325.1 uncultured Candidatus Peribacteria bacterium
ACATATCAGGTTTTATGGACTTGACTTTAGTTATATTAAAACCTAAAGTATTAATAATACCTTTTTTGAACCATATCAATTTCTATAGTTTTTATCTACAGAAGAAGTTTTTCTTCTTTTTCATTTTTTATATCATAATTCATATCATAATTCTCATTCTAATGCTGATTCCAACATCATTTTCTTAAATTCTTTTAGAATCATATCTTGTCATTCTAAAGTATCTATTCAGTGCTTTTCTTGTAATTCTAGTAATATTTTTGGATCTATTTTTTTCATTGTTTTATTTGTTAGTTAAGTAAAAGTTATTTTATTCAAAAAAATAGAAACAACTAATCGTTGTTTCTATTTACACAGTTTATTGCACAGTCTCTTTTTTTCTAATTATACCATATAATTATCTAATTTTTTTTCTAAAGCAGCTAATTCTTGCTTCTCTTTTTCAAATTCTCAATTAGCTTCAGCTAATCTAATTTTTTCCTTAGCAATTAACTCAGCAGCCTTCATATCAGCTATATATTTTCTAACCTGAGCCTTTGTCATCTTAACATTTGATCATGGTGGAGTATATTCAGACATAATTTTTAATTTAGGTATTATGATATTTACCTCACCTCAACCCTCTCCTTTGGAGGAGAGGGAGTAAGATGCAGCCTCCTTCTCCCTCAAGGGAGAGGGAATTCAAGGGTGAGGTTTTTATTTAAACTTCTTTTCTTTCCCTCAATGCATTAATAAGAGTAATATTATCAGCATATTCTATATATCAGCTTGATAATCATCTAGATAATCTGGTAACTTTTGTTTTGTATTTTAATCATCTTTTTTCAATTTCTTCAGTGATGTACGTGCTAGTAGCTTCTCATTCTATGTTAGGATTTGTTGCTAGAATTAGTTCAATTTTTCAGTCAGAATCAGTTATTTTTTTAAATAATTGTTCAAAATTTAGATCTCAGATAAATACTCAGTTGATAGGGGAGATTGCTCATCATAGTATATGATACACTCATTTATATCACCCAGATTCTTCAATAGTCAGCATATCTAAATATTCTTCAACTATTGCAATAGTAGTTTTATCTCTAGAATTAGATTCACAAATATTACAATTTTCTTTTCATAAATCAGCTAAAGAATTACATGTTTTACAAAAATGTACTTTATCCTTTATACTTAATAAATTATTACTTAAATTTTCAACAAAGTTTTTATTTGAATTCAAAATAAAAAAAGCCAATTTTGTAGCTGATTTTTCTCATATTCATGGTAGGTAACTTATAGAATTTATTAATTGTTTTAGTGCTTCAGGCATTTAATTTTTATTTGTAATAATTATTTTTATTATTCTACATAAAAAAATAAAAAAAGCCAGCTTTTTAGCTGACTAATCATTATAAACATACTGAACATCTTCTTTAATCACAAGATGAGTTGGATCTTTTATTCTTTCCATGTTTTGTAAGTCATCATCTTGAAGGATTGTAGACAAGCTTTCAAGTTTTGCTATTTTTACATCTAGAAGTTCCTTTTCCATTAATAGAGTTTTCTTTTCGATTTCTAATTCTCTTATGTTGTAACCTTTAGTTGCATTTACGTTTAAAATCCAAACATAATAAAGTAATAGTAAAGAGATTAAAGATAAAAGTGCGATATAAGTGGAAGTAATTCCGAAATCAAACTTTTCTTTTTCTTTTTTTCTTTTTGAAAAAAAATTCTTTTTTAAATTTTTGTTTATTATTGTTGAATTCACGTTTTAGGTTTTTGTTTATTATATAATTTTTTCTGCAAACCTTGCCTTTGCACTTCTGCTTCTTGGGTTGTTTTTTATTTCTTCTTCACTTGGAAGAATTGGTTTTTTTGTATGTACTTTTAATGACTTTTCATGTCAACAACTACAAATAATATCTCTACATATACAATCTTTTGTTTCTTTTCTAAATAAATGTTTAGTTATTCTATCTTCTAGAGAATGAAAACTAATTACAAATATTATTCCAGATTTTTTTAGTAATTTAATTGCATCATTTAGGGAAGTCTCAAGAGCCTTTAATTCTGCATTTACTTCAATTCTAATTGCTTGAAATATTCTAGACTTTGTTTTTGGTCAACCTGGAATTATTTCTGACAAATCAGTTGTTGTTTTAAATTTTTTATTTTTTCTTCTGTCTACTATTTTTGCTGAAATCTTATTAGATCCTGGTTCTTCTCAGTATTTAAGAAATATTTTTCTTAATTCTACAGCTGTATAACCATTCACTATATCAGCGGCTGTTTTTCATCTAGTTTTATCAAGTCTCATATCAAGAGGACCATCTAACATAAAACTAAATCATCTATCTGCTTCATCTAAATGAAGAGAGGATAGTCATAGATCATAATATATTCATGTAATTTTTTCTATTCATCTTTCTTTTAATTCATCTTTTAAATTAATAAAGTTTGAATTAATCAAAACAATTTTTACTTTTTCGTCTTTATTTATCTCATCTAATCTGATTTTAGCCAATTCTAAATTTTTAATATCAGCATCAAATCAAATAAAAGTGTCTCACGAATTCATCTTTTTTATAATTTCACTTGCATGTCATCACATTCATAGAGTACAATCTACAATTACATTTTTTTCATCATTATTAATTTTAATAGAATCAATGAGTTCATCTAAAAGTACAGAAATATGTCTACTTTCAATGCTTTTTCAATCTGTCATTCACTCAAAATGTTAAAAAAATGTTAATTGCTAATTTTGTCTCTCTATTTTTAGCAAAACTATACTTCTATTTTTATTCTTTTTTTGCGTTTTGTCAAAAAAGTTTTACACATTTTTTTAACATTTGTCGACAATGCTTTATTATAGACAATTTTTATAAAAAAGAACTTGATTAATTTTAAATATTACTAAAATGGTAATAGTTTAATAAAATAAAACCCATCCCCCTTCCATTGCATTTCAGGGGACTTCCCTTGGAAATGGAAGAAATTAATGAATAACATTAAATATAATGATTAAAATAAAAAATTTAAAGGTAGCAATTGAGGATAAGGAAATATTGAGATGAGTTAGTTTAGATTTTGAACTTTGAAAAAATTATTGTTTGCTTTGAAAAAATGGGAGTGGTAAATCTACACTTTCTGCTTTTTTGATGGGGGATGGGAGGTATGAGTATATTTCGGGTGAAGTAAGCATAGATAAAAAAGGGCAACCACAAGGGTTGCCCCTACAGGAAAAAAATGTAGGGGTACCCTTTGTGGGTACCCAAAATATGTTGGATATGTCACCAGAACAAAGAAGCCAAGCATGATTATTTTTATCATTTCAGCATGTACCAGAAATTAAATGAATAAAACTATCAGAATATCTTAGAATTATTTACAACATTCATCTAAAAAATTCTTCACCAGATACAAATTCACTTTCACCATTTATATTCAAGAGATTCATAAAAAAATATTTAGATGAACTATCTATTGATGAAAGCTTTCTAAATAGAGAACTAAATGTATGATTCTCAGGATGAGAAAAAAGAAAGATAGAGATACTCCAAATGAAACTTATCTGACCAAAATACATAATCCTAGATGAAATTGACTCATGACTTGATTTAGATGCATTCAGATCTATTGCTGAATTACTAAAAGACTTAAGTAATGAAAATAATACTTTAATAATTATCACACATTATTTTAAAATACTAGACTATATAGATGTAGATAAAGTGTATGTAATGGAGGACTGAAAAATAATTAAACAATGAGATAAGAATCTTGTAAATGAGATACAAAAAAAATGATACAAATAAAAAATGCCCTTTATCCTCGGGCAGAGTACGAGTTATTTGTTAAACATTTTTATAAGACCTTGATGAATATCAGGTTCACCCCAAAAAAGAATAAACATTAAACATATTAGTAATACTACAAAAAAAGCAACAATATTATCATTCATAACTTTTCCTCCTTTTAATTTTTTACGAAAAATTTATAAAACAAAAATATAATAATTAAAAATACTTAAATGTCAAATAAAAAACAACAATCAGTAACGGTATCAGATACTTGGAATTTTCAGGATGATATTGGTTATTCAAATAAAATAATTAAATGAATAAATAAAGATGTTGTTAGACAGATAAGTGTGTCTAATGGTGAGCCAGAGTGGATGCTGGATTTTAGGTTGAATGCTTTGAGAGTGTTTAGGGAAAAGGAGTTGCCTAAGTGGTGACCTGATTTGTCTAAGTTAGATTTGGATGAAATATATTATTATGCTAGACCTGAGTGAGCCGGGGATAAGAAGAGTTGGGATGATGTTCCAGATGATATAAAAAATACCTTTGATAGACTGGGGATTCCTGAAGCTGAGAAAGAAAGTTTAGCTTGAGTAGGAGCTCAGTATGATAGTGAAGTTGTTTATCATAGTTTGAAACAAGAGTTAGTAGACAAGGGGGTAATATTTGATGACACAAGTATAGCAGTTAATAAATATCCAGAATTAGTAAAAAAATATTTTTCAAAATCTATTCCAGTAACAGATCATAAATTTGCGGCACTTCATTATGCTGTATGGTCTGGTTGAACATTTATGTATATTCCAAAGGGAGTAAAATTAGACGAACCACTTCAGTCATATTTTAGAATGAATAAAAAAGCATGATGACAGTTTGAACATACGATTATTATATTAGAAGAAGAAACAGATGCTCATTATATAGAATGATGTAGTGCTCCAAAATATGATGAAAACTCACTGCATGCATGATGAGTAGAAATATTTGTAGGGAAGAATGCTAAGATGAGATATAGCTCTGTTGAAAACTGGAGTTTGGATACTTATAACTTGAATACAAAAAGAGCTATTGTTGAAGAAAATGGATATATGGAATGGGTGTGATGAAATATGTGATCCTGAGTGACTATGCTGTATCCTTGTTCAGTTTTAAAATGAGATAATAGTAAAACAGATATGCTAGGTCTTGCTTTTGCAAATGAAAATCAAAATCAAGATATTTGATCAAAAGTGATTCATGTTTGAAAAAATACTACAAGTAATATATTGTCCAAATCACTGTCTAAATGATGATGAATATCAACTTATAGATGATTAATTGACATAAAAAAGTGAGCTAAGTGAGCTGTGTCTAAAATTGATTGTGATGCATTATTACTAGACAATAAATCAGTATCTGATACTATTCCAACAATAAATGTAGAAAACAGTGAATCTATAATATGACACGAAGCATCTGCCTGAAAAATAAGTGAAGCTGAACTCTTTTACCTGCAATCCAGATGAATAAGTGAACAAGAAGCAACAGCAATGATAGTGAATGGATTCTTATCACCAATAATGAAGGAGTTGCCACTGGAATATGCAAGTGAGATGAATGTTTTGATTGCTATGGAGTTTGAGGGATGATTTTAATAAAAAGATTATGAAAATAACAAAAAATTGATTTTATAAATTATCTGAATTTGATACTGAAAAACTTATTATAGAGAATAATGTAGTTATTAGTATTTTTGATGATGTAAATAAAAATATTGATATTGATATTTGAGAGAATACTAAAGTGGAATTTTATTCTGTTTTAGAAAACAAAAAAGATTACAAAATTAACTTTATGCAAAAAGAAAAAAGTTCAGAGTTAAAAGTAAATTATTTATTGTTATCAAAAAACAACAAGAATATAAAAGCAAAAATATATTCAGAAATTAATGCAAGTAATACGAAATCAGATGTAAAAATAATTTCTATAATTTGAAATGATTGATTTGTAGATTTGGATTGAGTAATTAAAATAAATAAGTGAGTAGAAAAAGTAGATTGAAATTTGGAGGAAGAAAATTTGTTTTTGTGAGATACTGGGAAAGTAAAATGAATTCCAACTCTTTTGGTTAGAAGTAATGATGTACAAGCTTCACATTCATGTAAAATGGAGAGAATAAGTGATGAAAAATTGTTTTATCTCAGATCCAGATGAATATGAAGAGAAAATGCTTTGTTTATGGTTGTAGAAGCTAAGGTAAAAAGTTTATTTTCTTGATTAAAAGAATTAAATGATGATTTTTACGAAAAATTATTTAAAAAAATAAAATAAATTTCTCCCTTTTTCAAAGGGAGTACCCGAAGGGGGAGGGATTAGAATTTAACCACAAAAAAATGAACATAAAAAAAGATTTTCCAATATTTAAAAATCATCCAGATTTGATATATTTGGATTCAACTGCTTCAAGTCAAAAACCAAGCTTAGTAATTGACTGAATGAAGCAGTATTTAGAAAATAGTTATTCAAATATTCATAGATGAATGTATGAAATAGCTGAAAAATCTGAAAGTATTTATGATGCTTCAAAAAAGAAAGTTTGTGATTTAATTTGAGCAGAATCTTTTAAAGAAATAATTTATACTTACAATTCTACTTATGCTGCTAATTTTTTAATATGATCATTAAAATTAAGTAATTTATTAAAACCAGGAGATAAAGTGTTATTAAGTATAATGGAGCACCATGCTAATATAGTTCCATGGTTAATTCTAAAAGAAGAAATTTGAATAGAAATAGAATATGTGAATGTTACTGAAAATTATGATTTAGATTTTGAAGATTTTGAAAAAAAATATGATGAAAAAGTTAAAATTATTTCTATGACTCATGTATCAAACGTTAGTTGACAAATTTTTGATTTAGAAAGAATATGAAAATTAAAAAGAGAAGATACATTATTTATTATTGATTGATCACAAAGTATTCCACATTTTGAAGTTGATGTAAAAAAATTAAATGCTGATTTTTTATTTTTTACAGGTCATAAATTATTAGCTGATTCTGGTATTTGAGTTTTATGGTGAAAAACAAAATTATTAAATGAATTAAAACCAATATTTTCATGAGGATGAGCAATTTCTACAGTTGATGAAACATGTTTTAAATATGCAAAACTTCCATATAAATTTGAACCAGGGACACCAAATCTGACGTGAGCTGTTAGTTTATTAAAAGCACTAGAATATATTGATAATATTTGATGATTTAAAAAAATTGAGGAAATAGAGGATGATTTAGTATGATATGCCTTAGAAAAATTTAATGCAAGAAAAGATATTAGACTACTAGGAAGTACAAAAAAAGAAAATAGAGTTTGAGTATTTACATTTATAATAAAAGATATTCACTCTCATGATATAGCTGACAACTTTGCAGAAAAAAATATTTGTATAAGAGCATGAAAACATTGTGCACATCCGTTTTTGAACAAAATAAACATTAATCACGCAGCTAGAATGAGTCTGTATATTTATAATACAAAAGAAGACATTGATAAGTTTTTTGAAGTGTTGGATGAAATAATTTGAACTTAAATTCTAACCCATCCCCCTGCGGGTACTTCCCTTGGAAAGGGAAGAAATTTAATTTCTCCCTTTTCCAAAGGGAGTACCTGAAACGCAGTGGAAGGGGAGGGATTAGAAATAATAGACAATATTTATTGATTTATACCACTAAAGCTATATAATTCTTGATATGTAAATTTATAAAATTAAAAAAAGAAAAAATGAGAAAAATATTTAGTTTAATAATAACATTAGTTTTATTATTAATTACAAAACCAATTTATGCTAATTCATGAGAAACATTAATTGCAGATACACAAACAACTTCATATATTTATTATTTTGGACAATGATGTTCGCATTGCGCGAATGTTGATAAATATATGAGAGCAGTAGATTGATATGAAAAACTAAATGTAGAAAAATTAGAAATATATTTTGATGATGATAATAGAGAAAAATATTTAGCTGCTGGAGAAAGATTATGAATACCAGAAAAAGAATTATGAATACCTTTTTTAGTAATTAATGAGAATGGGGAAGAAACTCATTTATCTTGAGATGTACCTGTTATAGATTACTTTAAATGATTTTTATGAGAAGCTCCAGAAAATCCAAACAAAAAAATAATTTTAATAATTATGTGAGTACTAGTAGTATTAATACCTGTTTTTATTATTAAATCTTCTAAATAAAAATGTTTACTGAAACAACTGTATCATTAATGGAAAGAATGGAGTTTTTTATGATTCTAGTTCCTGCTGCAATTTGAGATAGCATAAATCCATGTGCATTTGCTGTTATGTTTATATTATTGTCAGCAATATTAAAAAAACAATGAAAAAAAAGTAGTGTATTATTTGCTTGAAGTTTATTTATATTAGCAATATTTATAAGTTATATGGCAATGTGATTGTGATTGTATCAAGCACTTGCAACTGCTACTAATACGTTTTATCTAAAATTAACTGTTTGAATAATTTGAATACTTATCTGACTTGCAAATTTAAAAGATTATTTTTGGTATTGAAAATGATTTAAAATGGAGGTTCCAGATGCATGGAGACCAAAAATGAAAAAAATAATTAGAGCTGTTGTATCACCATGGGGAGCTTTTGGGATATGATTTATTATTAGTTTATTTTTATTACCTTGTACTTCAGGTCCGTATATAACTGTATTATGATATTTAGCAGCTGAATCATCTTCAATTAACACATGGGGATATATATATATATTAATCTACAATCTTATATTTATTATTCCAATGATAGTTATTACTATTTTAATAGCATTTGGATATAAAAATATAGGTGAATTAAAAGAATATAAAGAATTAAATGTTGAAATACTTCATTTAATTACTTGAGTTATAATGCTAGGACTTTGAATTTATATTTTATCAGATATATTACTATAAAAAATGTATAATGAAATAATAACGCACTATTCAAAAAATCCATTTAATAAATTTGAAATGGAAGATGCAACTGTAAGTTTTTTTGAAGATAATGATGTATGTTGAGATGATTTAAATATTTATTTAAAAATAGAGAATAATAATATTGAAAATTGGAGCTTTACTTGAGATACTTCAATAATCACAACAGCTTGTTGATCTATATTCTGAGAAAGTATTATATGAAAAAATGTTGAAGAAGTACTAAGTCTTGATTATAGCTATTTAGTAGAATTAATAGAAATGGAAGTAACTGAAAGAAGAAAAAAAGCATCAGTCTTGGCATTACTTGCTACAAGAAATGCTATTCATAAATATTTAAAAGATTGAATAACTGATGATTTTGATGATATAATAAAATAAGAATATTAACCCTAACCTGAATCCTTTCCCTTAAGCCTAAGGGCAAGGGGCTACAATTTTATGTTGAAACTATCAAAGAAATGATGATATGCTGTGAGGGCAGTTATATTTATTGCAAAAAAATGAAAATTAATCAAAGTTTCAGATATTTCAGAGGCTGAAAAAATTTCAGAATCACTTCTTAGAAGAATAATAGCAGATTTAGAAAAAGGTGAAATTTTGCATACAATAAAAGGAAGAAATGGTTGAGTTAAATTAGCAAGAGAAACAAAAAAAATATCTATTTATGATATTTTAGATGCTGTATGAGAAGAGTTGTCTATCAGAGATTGCTCTACTTGATGAACACTATGTTCAAAGCAAGAAAATTGTTCAACAGAATGATTGTATGGTAGCTTACAGAAAGGGTTTAATAGTTTGCTTAAAATGCATACTGTTGATAAGTTGATAAAATAATTTTTATTTTTTTATTTGTATTATTTTAAACAAATAATATAATTATTGTATAATTTAAATTATAAGAGATTAATTATGGCTGTAGTAAGTGTTGAAATACCAGATAATATTGCTAAAAAGTTTAAACCTTTTACTATTTTAAAATACGAAATTTTAGAAGATACAATAGATCAGGAATATGAAAATTTAATAGATTTTTGAGAGAACTGAGTAGAGGTATCAAGGGTTTTATCTTATTTAAAGGAATTGAAATAATATGGTTGAAAAATGGCAGAAAAATATAAAATCTGCAAAAAAAGTTTTATTAAATATTAATTTTGATAATATTTTAAATGATATTAAAAATAGAAAATTTGAAAAATATAGAGTAAAAAAACTTAATTGATATGCAGATAGATTTAGAATAAGGATATGACAATATAGAATAATTTTTTCTGATGTAAAATGAGAGGAAATTAAAATTATTGCTTTTGATAAGAGATGAGATATTTATAAAAAATACAATTAAAAAAAAGTAAATCTTACGATTTACTTTTTTTCTTCTTCAGTATTCATATCAATTCTAATAGATGGCCCCATAGCGTCACAGATATATACAGAGTTTATATATTTACCTTTTGATCCAGTAGGTTTTACATCATTTATTATTTTTATAAAATGTTCTAGGTTTGCTTCTAATTTTTCAGCTCCAAATGATAATTTACCAAAGATAGAGTGAACATTACCATGTTTATCAGTTTTGAATTCAAATTTTCAAGCAGCTATTTCTGTTATAGCAGAAACTAGGTCAGGAGTAACTGTTCCAGCTTTAGGGTTTGGCATTAAACCTTTTGGTCCTAAAACTCTAGCAATTTTACCTAAGTGTCTCATCATAGTAGGAGTAGCAACACAAACATCAAAATCTAAAGCCACATTTCCATTTTCGATATCACCGATTAATTCTTCACCTCAAGCAATAGTTGCTCCAGCTTTTTTAAGTTCATCTGCGTTTCAATCAGTGAAAGCACAAACTTTAGCTACTTTACCAGAACCGTTAGGAAGTGATATAGTAGTTCTGATTATTTGATCAGCATGTTTAGTATCTAGATTTAAGTTAAAGTGGACTTCAACACTAGGGTCAAACTTAACAGTGTTAGTTTTTTCTAGTAGTTCTACAGCTTCTTTAACTGAGTAAGCCATTTCAGAGTTAACTAACTCTACAGCTTTTTTATATTTTTTACCTCTTGCCATTGTATAATTTTTAAAAAATAAAGGTATTAGCGACGGAATTTAATCTACGTCTTCCTTTTCAGGTGATGGGATTATATATAAAAAGTTTCAAATGTAAAATGTTTTTTTTATTTAAAAAATAAGCGTAAAAAAAGAATTAGTAAATACTAATTCTTATTTTACAAATTTAACAACATTTGTGAAAACTTTTGGGTTTGATATAGCTAAGTTAGATAATACTTTTCTGTTAAGTACAACTTTTTTGTTGTATAAAGCATTAATTAATTTAGAATATGTAGTTCCATTTTCTCTAGCAGCAATATTAATTCTTACTGTCCAAAGTCTTCTAAAATCTCTTTTTTTTCTTTTTCTACCAATAAAAGCATTAGTACCAGCTTTCATCCAAGCATTTTTAGCTCTTGAGAATACTCTGTTACTTAAAAGTCTGAAACCTTTAGTTGCTTTTAGAAGATTTTTATGTCTTTTTCTAGTCATAAGACCTCTTTTAACTCTAACCATTTGTAGTTTTAATTATAAATATATTGTTTTTCATTATTTATTTCCCTTTTTTAAAGGGAGTACCCGCAGGGGGAGGGGATTACGCATGAGGTAATTGTTGTCTAATCTTTTTTTCTTCAGATTTAGAAACCATTAAACCATATTTGTTTCTTCCTTTAGCTTTTGAAGATTTATTACTTAATAAATGTCTTTTCCAAGCTTTTGCTAGTTTAAATTTACCTTTTCCAGTAACTTTAACTCTTTTTTTAACTCAACTTCTAGTTTTTAAAGTCATTGTTCTTTAATTATTTTTTAAATTATTTAATTGTTTTTAACATAGCTATAAAAGTGTTTCAATTTTTTCTAATTTGTCCTTCAAGTTTATAAATTTCAGATAAACTTTCAACAAATGATGTAATTTTTTCACTTGCAATACTAGCATATTGATTTTCTCTTCACCTTAACATTAAAGAAATTTTTAATGGATGATTATTTTTCCAAAATTTTTCAGCTTGTTTTCTTCTAATTTCTAAATCATGATCTCAGATTTTAAAAGTAATTCTAATAGTTTTTAAATCTGGTCTCTTAGATTGTTGTTTTTGTTTACTAGCTTGTTTTTTTTGTCTGTATAAATACTTTCAGTAATCAAGCATTTTTACAATACTAACATTTCAGTTTCTTCAAATTTCCATTAAATCTAATTCTTTTTCTGCAGCCATAGTTCTAGCTTCACTAAAAGGCATTTCACCTAGATTTTCACCTTGGTCTGTAATTATTTGAACTGTTTTAGCTCTAATATCACCATTTAATGCTTTCTTTTTTTCTTTCAATTTAATATAATATTAGAAATTAAGATAATGCTTTTAACATTCTAACAAATTTAGCTTTTTTTCTAGATCCGTTATTCTTATGTATTATATTCTTTTTTACTAATTTATCAACAATAGATTGTAAACCTGATTTAACATTTTTACCATCTTTGTCTTTTTTGTTCATTAAAAGTGCTTTAGCAGATTTAGCGTCTTTGGCTTTAATTGCAGCTTCAAAAGCTATTCTAGCCTCTCTATAAAGTGCTCTGAAATTATCATTTCTAGCTTTCTTTTTATGATTTTGTCTTAATTGTTTTTTTGCTGATGCGATTATTGGCATAAAAAATTGTTTTAAATATAAAGTTTTTGCGATTAAATAACCATATTTGAGGATTGGGTTATTTATATCAGTCGTCTTCGTGCACGGATTATATGAAAAATAGGGGATTAGTCAAATTATTTTTAGTAGTTTCCTTTCCCTGGAATAATATGTCTTATTCATCCTCTAGGATTTTCTACATCACCTTTATATCTTGGAATAAGATGAATATGTAGATGATGGATAGTTCTACCTGCCTTTTCACCTTCATTTATTCAAATGTTAAACGCATCTGGACTATGTTTATTTTCAATTAAGATCTTTACTTTTTTAATTAGATTAAATAGTTGAATTATCTCATCATTATTTAATTCAAAAAATGATTCAATGTGTTTTTTAGGAATAATTTCTGAATGACCTTTTGATACTGGAAAATTATCACTTCTTGCATAAAATAAATCATTTTCTGCCAGAATTGTATGTTTTTCAGAATTGTTACGATCGCAAAATAAACAATAATTTTTTGTCATATCATTTGGTTAGAATAAATAATTTCAAAATTTCACATAACGTTTCGGTATATACGATATTTTTCGGAACGGAGGGGAGTTTATGGAGCGAGAGTTGAACATGGTTCTAACGAAGGGAGAAAGTCGGACTAAGACAAATTTTATCCTAACTTAATTAATTCCGAAATTGTAACCAGAATTGCTCCTTTTGCTGGCAAACCATTATTATCTGGCATTTTCTCAACAAATTCTTTCCATTTTCCACTTGTAAAATATTCAATGCTACCAATTAATTTCACACCACTCCATTCTTTATCCCAAACAGCAAGACAAACATTATTATTTTTATCCAAATTTTCTTTTGTTTGTTTCATGTAATTATCAGTAATAAGAATTTGATTTTGTGAAACAACTTTAACACAAGCTACAGCAATAACATTAGGTTTGTAAGTATTGTCAATAGTTCCCAAAGCTAAAGGATTTTCTTCAATTAATTTTTTAGTTTCGGAATTGATTTTAATCATCTTATTAATAATTTAATTGTAAAATTTATAAATCTTTGATCTAATTTGTATTAGTTAGATTACATATAATTAGCATATATACGAATTATAAAAACTAGTTACCTCAACTCTCATCATCTCTTCTCAACCTTTTTTACTATATCATTAATTAACTCACTTTTAACCTTATCATCAAGTGTTCAGTCCATTGATTGGATGAAGATTTTGAAGGTTAGGCTTCTTTTTCAGGCCATTTTTTCTTCGTTTTCGTATATGTCTATTAGTTCTACTTTTGTTATTAGGTTCCCGTTAGTTTTTCAAATAGTAGTTTTTATATCAGAAGCTTTTACGTCTTTGTTTACTACAAAATTTAGATCAAAGTTGTTTTCTTGGAAGTTTGATACGTCGTGTGCTTTTGTGATTGAGTAAAGAGCATCTTTTAGTTTTCATACGTTAATTTCAAAGTATCAGATTCTTGATTGTACATCAAAATTATTAGCAGCTTTTGGATTTATTTCTCAAACTGTTCATATTTGTTTACCTCTTACTATTATTGCAGCAGTTCTTCATTTATGTGCAAAAGTAGGGAAATCGTTACAGTTATCGAATTTGTAGTTTGTAATAGATAGAGTTTTAAATAAATCTGAAACTGTATTTTGTATATCGTAAAATACTATGTCTTTATCTTTTACTTCTACTCATGCTAGAGAATAAAATTCATCTATATCATCACCTTTTCTTAAAAATACTTTTTCTAATTCAAATAGTTTTAATTCATCATATTCTCTTACATTTTTTTCAAGAGATAACAATAAGTTTGGTATTAGACTTCATCTTAAATGACTTAATTCTTCAGATAATGCATTTTTCATTGGAACTAAATCTTTTGTATTTCAAAGAGACTTTGACATTAAATCTTCACTTACAAAAGAATAAGTATACATGTCATAGTATCCTTTGTTAGTAAAATAATTTCTAGCATCATTTTTGATTTTGTAAATATTGTCTTGGACTACTGCTCAAAGATTAATTCTTGGAACAGTTGCTTCAACATTATCATATCAGTCAATTCTTGCTATTTCTTCTGCTATATCGGCTTTATAGTTTAAATCTTTTCTCCAGAAAGGAATTATAAGTATTCAATCATTTTCTTTAATTCAAAGATTATTTAATATATTTAATGCTTCTTTTTCAGAATATTTTTTACCAATTAGATTATTAATAAAATCTATATCAAATTGTATTCAAATAGTTTCTTGTTTATCAGTATAAACATCACTATAACCAGTTATTTTTATTCATTTTAGATTTTTTTCTAATTCGCTTGCTATTAAACTAACTCATCTAATAGGCATTTCTGGTAAAATATCTTTTTCAAAAATATTTAATGAATCAGTTCTAACTCACAATCTTTTTCAGCTTTTTCTAACAACAGCTTGATCAAAATGAGCTCATTCTACTATTATATTTTTTGTTTCATCAGTTACACTAGAGCTTTTTCATCATATAATTCAACCAAGAGCTAGTATTTTTTTATTATCAGCTATAACTATATCTTCGTTGCTTAATTCATATTCTACATCATTTAGTGCAATAAATTTTTCTCAGTCTTTTGCTTTTCTAATAATTATATTTCATTCTATTTTATCAGCATCAAAACAATGAGTAGGTTGTCCATATAAATATAGACAATAGTTAGTAATATCAATTAATAATCATTTTGAAGTAACTTCAGCAGAAGATAGGACTTGTTTTATATAATCAGGAGTTTCAGAATTAGAAACATTTTCTATTTTTAACCCTATATATCTTTTTACAATTTCAGGAATATTATTTTTTATTTCTAAGCTTGGTAATTTAGAGTAATCATTGTTTTCAAACTCAAAATCAAATTTTTCATTGTTAATAGCAAAAATTTCTCTAATAATTCAGATATGACTAAAAAGATCAGGTCTATGATTTATAGCTTTGTTATCTATTTCTAAAATAGCATCATTTTTATTTAAATAATCTCTCATAGAAACGTCTAGTGGAGCATCTTCAGGCAATTCTAAAATACCTTCTTGTCTAACATCATTTAACCCTAATTCATCTTCACTACAAATCATTCATTCACTTACTTCTCATCTGATTTTAGTTTTTTTAATAACAAAATCGTCAGATAATGCAGCTCAACAAACAGCTACAGGAACTTTTAGTCATGCCTTTACGTTTGCTGCTCCACAAACAATAGGGAACTCATCTCAGTTTACTTCTACAATTGTACAGTTAAGTTTTTCTGAATCAGGATGTTTTTCTACTGATTTAACATGTCAGATAAATACTTTTTCAAGATTTTGTCCTTCAAGTAAAATATCTTCTACTTCTGCTGTATGCATAACCAAGTCTTTTGACACTTCTTCAACTCATTTTACACCAGGAATATATTTTTGTAATACTTTGTAAGAAATTTTCATATTTAATTTATTTAATTTTTATATTTAAGAAATATATATAAAAATAGGGAAAAGGCAAGAAAAAAGACCTTATTAATAAGGTCTTTTTTCTTTATTTTACAAACTATTTTTAATTACTTCCTCAATTTCATTAGCAATTTTTTCATTTTCTTGTAAGAAAGTTTTAGCTTTTTCTCTTCATTGACCAAGTTTAGTGTCTCAGTATGAATAGAAAGCTCATGCTTTTTTTATTACTTCTGATTTAGCTCATATATCAAGAATTTCTCATACTTTTGATATTCATTCATTATACATTATATCAAATTCTGCTTCTCTGAAAGGAGGAGCTATTTTATTTTTGATTACTTTTACTTTTGTTAGATTTCACATGATTTCTTTATCCATAGCAACTCATTTTTCTATTTTTGCTCTTCTTCTAATATCAAGTCTTTGAGTAGCATAAAATTTTAGTGCGTTACCTCAAGTTGTAGTTTCTGGACTACCAAACATTACTCCGATTTTCATTCTGATTTGATTTATGAAAATCACAGTTGTATTACTTTTATTTATTACTCATGTTATTTTTCTAAGGGCTTGACTCATTAGTCTAGCTTGAAGACCCATATGAGAATCTCACATATCTCATTCTATTTCTGCTTTTGGTGTAAGAGCTGCTACTGAATCTACAATTATTAGATCAACTGCTCATGATCTAACAAGTGCATCAGCTATTTCCAATGCTTGTTCACCATAATCAGGTTGAGATATAAGTAAGTTGTCAACATCTACTCCAATTTTTTTTGCATATTCTGGGTCAAGAGCGTGTTCTGCATCAATAAAAGCTGCTGTTCATCATGCTTTTTGACATTCAGCTATTGCGTGAAGTGTAAGGGTTGTTTTACCAGAAGATTCTGGTCAGTATATTTCAATAATTCTTCATTTTGCATATCATCCTCATAGGGCTAGGTCTAGAGATAGTGATCCAGAAGAAAAAGTTTCAATTTTTGCTCTTGCTCATTCGTCACCTAGTTTCATTATAGATCATTTCCCAAATTGTTTTTCTATCATTGATAGTGCGTTGTTCAATGCTTCTTGTTTGTTCATAATAATAGAGTTATTATAATTAAAATAATATATACTGTTTTGTAGTATATAATAAGAGTATATAAATAATATATACTTTGTCAAAACTTTTTTCAAAAAAATATATTTTCCCCCTCCTTAATTAGGGAGTGGTTAGGGGGGTGGGTTACTTTATTTTATAATTTGTTTTTAGTCACTCTTCAGTTCAAACAGCTATATTTTTTCATTTACAATTTGGACAAATAAAAGTATAACCATTTGTTTTTGGTCTTTCTGCTTTTACAAGTTTTTTACAATCTTTACAATAAAAAGATACCGTTCATCTTTCATTTTCAAATTCCTCTCTTTTATTAAATTCTTCAATATTTATTAAGTCTCAAAAATCTGACATATTATTTTGGTTAATTTCTAAATTTGTAGCCCCTTGCTCCTGAGAAGGAGTAAGGATTCAGGTAAGAGGTTGCTTTATGTTATTTTAAAATAAGCTCATTACTTCTTCTTTTTTTTCTTTCAGTATTATCACGTCTTGTTTTACTAATTCTACAAAACTTCTTAGGGTTGCTTCAACATCAGCCATAGCGTCATGTGCTCATATGAAGTATTCTCAAAAAAGTTTTTTATGAAGTTCTCATAGTTTTGGATATTTAAATCTTGCACCATTTCATTGTAGGGCACAGAAATCAACCGTGGTTTTCATTGTACAGACCACTTGTTTTGGTTGGTATAAATACTCTTTTTCTAATCTTTTTAATTCTAGTTTGATCATGTTTTCATCATATTCTATATTATGTCATATAGTTATATCTGGTTCATTGATATAAGACATAATTTCTTCTATAGTATTTTCTATTGTAGGTTTATCTTTAACATCTATGTCATATATATGATGAACTTGTGATGCTCAGAAGGGAATAGGTTTTTGGGGATTTATCAATATATTAATTCTTTTTTCTTCCGTGAATTCTCAAGCATTTATTTCTCATAATATTCATGCAAATTGAACTATTTGAGGTTGTAAATCTAAATCAGTTTCTTTTTTATTTATAAATCAGGTTGTTTCTGTATCGTATACAAATATTTTCACTTTTAGTTATTTTAGTTACTATAATTAGTAACCCAATCCTGAATCTTTTCCCTAAAATTAGGGAAAGGGGCTGCAAATTTTTTTTTGAAGTTATCCCTCCCTAATTTTAGGGAGGTTAGGTGGGTTATTTTATGTTTTAATTTTATTAATATTACTAATTTTGTAAAGAAAAAATACAAAAAATCTAACTAAATTAATAGTTAGATTTTTTGTATTTAATTATATAGCTTGATAATAATTTCTTCAAACTCTTTTTATAATATTTTTGTTTTGAAGGTTCATATATATTGTAGTTTGTTTTACATTTCTAGTTTTAAGTACTTCTTTTGTAATATCTTCTGTATTCATTGGTTCTCATTTCTTTTTTAGAATAGAAACGATTACATCTTGAACTGTTCCAGGAATAAAACCCCATTCTTTTAATGCGTATATTCATCTACCTATTAATACAAATTCTTCATTTCTAATTAATTCATTATGAATTGTATTAACTTTTACTGTTTTTCCTTGCATCTCAGTAATTTTGTTAGATAAATCTACAAAATGCATAGGAACTTTATCTCTTTTTAATACGTATATTGCTTTATCTTTTAGCGTTTTTGGATTTAATATTTTCCATCTAGTTAATCAAACTAAGTTTTCTTCTCAGAAAACAATATCATCAAATAAATCAATTACAGAATCAACTAATGTAATGCTTAATTTTTCTTTTGTATTTAAGTTCGAAATTATAGTTTCATACAAAGCAGTTTTTTCAATTACTTTTTTTCTTCTTCTTAATATTCTTAGAGCTTCTTTATGTATTATTCAAACTAATTGTTTATTTATAGTAGGTAGCATGTAATAAATTTTACATCCTAATTTTTGTTTAGATTTTTTAATATCAAAATTTGATTGAATTACAACTTCTAATATTCATTTATTTACAGAACTTTCTAATTTTAATTCTTTAATTAAAATATTAGTTAGTTTATTTTGTGCCATTAATCATCCATGAAGATTGATATATTTGTAAGCTGTTTCTTGAATAGCGCTAAGTAAAGAAGATTTAATAATTCTTCATATTTTTTTAATAGAAGTTTCTTCTATTTGTCTAACTCTTTCTCTAGTAATATTAGGTTTAAAAGAATTACCAATATTTTGTAAAGTTTCTTTTTCAGTATTATATCAAACTCTTCTTTGTAAAACAGAGCTTTCTTTGTCTGAAAGAGAATCTAAAAGGTAACCAAAAGACTTCTCAACATTCTTATTATTTAATAATTTAGTGCTCATTATCCTTTATTTTTAGTTAAATAGATATTATCTTTGTAGTTAATATAATTGTAAAATATTAAAAGTCAAACTTTTTTATTTTTTAGAAAGGTAGTTTCATATTGTCTTTTTCTTTATTTTTTTCTCTATAGTTATTAAGTTTATTTAAAATTATTTCAGAGTCATTTGAATAGTATTTATTTCTAACTAGTATTCATCATATTAATATGATAAATCAAGATGTCATACACAAAATAACTCAGTTTCAATATGAAGTATGTTCAAAAAAAGTATGTAATCAATTAACAAAACTAAGAGTAATAATACTAAAACTAATTACAAAAAATCATGAAGTAATTATCATAAAATGATTTTTTAATGACAAATCTGAATATAATTTAATTTTTTCTTTATAGTTTGTGGATAATGTTACAAAAATAGGAATTAATAAAATTATAATTAATAAAAATCAAATATTTCATGATATTGAATTGAAAGCATTCCATGATATTAAATTTTCAACATCTTTTATCCATGGTAAAAATAAACTAATAAATCACATAATGCTTCATAAAATTGTTAATTGCTTTGAAAAATTTAAATTTAGACTTTTGAATCTAAAGTTATCAAAAAATCATATTATTTTTTTATTTTTTATACGCATTTTTTATTTAGAATTAACTATAATAATTTTGAAAATTTTAATTATATTTGATATTTTTGCAAATACTTTATAATATTTTATATATGAACTCATATATTGTTAAGAATTTTAATAAAATTATGAATAAAAAAATAACCATAAATAATAGTTTTTTTGACTTATTAGCATTTATTATTAGTTTTATTTTTTCTTTTTTTAGGAGTGTTAAAATATTTTTTTTATGAAATTTTATAAACAGAAAAAAGAATATTTTTTTTAATTTTTTAGATTTTATTTTTAGGAAGTGGAGTTTTTATTTTTGGGAAAAACCATCTTTTTATAAAATAGCTTCATTTTTTTGAGATACTTTAAATATTATTTTTAAAAATAAATAGTTTTATGAAACAAAGCAAAACACAAAATGCGTTTACTTTAATTGAAATAATGATTTGAATATTAATTGTATCAATAATTATGATATGAGCTTTTCAAGCTTTATCAGCAGTTACTATTTGAAAAGTAAGGCTTATTCAAAAAACAGATATTCAAAAAGAAAGTTTTTATTTTACTCAAAAACTTTTTGAAATGATCAAAAAGTGAGGAACTATTGATTATGAAGAATATTTTAATAGAAAAGTAATCTGAAATACCACTTTTTCTTCATGACATTTTGATGAACTTTCATGATTTTGAAATTTTTGAACATGATGAATTATTTGAACTGATACTTATTGATGAGGTTTTTATTATTGTTTAAGTTGAGATTGAACAAAAATGTGAACAGGAGGGTGTTATAATAATTCTTTAAATAATAATTCATTTGATTTTTCATGACATCAACAAAGATATTGACAGTATAGTTTACAATTTGTTGATTATAATTCAAATTTTGATGGTGATTCATGAGATGAAGATAATGATTGAAGATTTGCATGAGATGATGATGATGAATATCTTTGAGATTGACCAACTGTTTTCATTGGTTGAGTTGATTTAACAGAATTGTATTTATTGAGTTGAGATAAAAAAACTAGAACAATATTTAGATGGAATGTAGAAAAAGATGTATATTCATCAGATTCTGCATTATGTACACTTGATGCAAATAATATTGTAACTTGATCTGGATGTATTTGAACAATAGAATATTTAAAACTTGATTGAAAAGATTGGGGAATGAATCATGATAGCTGAGATTCTTCTGATAATACAACCTTTGATGGACTTATCGATACTTGGGTAGTAAATTCTGAATTTGATTGATGACTAGATGTAGCATGATCAACTTCAATTAATTGGGTACCATTATTTCCGAAAACTATAAATGTATCAGAATTTAAAGTTTATGCTTATCCTAATAAAAATATTTGATTTGCTTGGAATAATAACGAGTCTTCAGTAAATATTTCACCATATATAGTCTTAAAATTTAAATTGAAACCTAGTTGGATTAGTAGAAGGAAGATTCACTGAGAATGACAAGAATTAGATTTTTCTATGACAATTAATTTGTCAGATGTTTATAGTCAATAAACCCCCCCCTAGCCCCTCCCTCGCTGGTTGGGGAACACCGTACCCCTCCCCCTCC
>CAZGNU010000028.1:0-21018 GCA_964527325.1 uncultured Candidatus Peribacteria bacterium
TCATGCTAAGGAAATTTTAGCTCTTAAAGACAGACTTAATAAAATTTATGCAAGACATACTAAGAAAAGTGAACAAGAAATCAAAAAAGCTTTAGAACGAGATAACTTTATGACTCCTACTGAAGCTAAAAATTTTGGTTTAATTGATGACGTTATGGTATGTCTACCAACATTTGCAATACCAGTTGCAAATATGCTTAGAGATAAGTTACTTTCTATTTCAAAAGTAGAAAAATCTCTTGAATGAAAAGATGTAAAAATGGAAATGCTTTATAAATATTTATCAAGTGAAGAATTCTCATGAAAAATAAACATGATGGTTGATGTTTTCTCAAATCTTAAATCATGAATAGATGCAGAAAGAAGATCAATGGAAAGAAACTGGAAAAAAAGAGAAAAAGATCTAGAAAGAGCAACTTTTGCTGTTACCTGAATGTACTGAGAACTTGAAAGTTTAATGGGGCAGGCTTTGCCTGGGAGTGAGAAATTGGAGTTGGGGGTGGGGGAATAACCTCACCCTAGCCCTCTCCTTAGAGGAGAGGGGATATAAAGAATAACAAAAAAATATGACAAATAAATTATCTCTAGATTTTTGATGAAAGGTTCCAACTTTCAAAAGAAAAATAATGCAGAATGTTATAGTTGATAGAAAGAGTAAATATACAGTTGTTTGATGATTTGTGGAATCAAAACAAGACATTGCAGAGTTTGTGAAGGAATTAAAAAGAGACAAGTATTTTATGAAATCTACTCATAATACTTATTCTTATAGAATTAAACTAGAAAATGGAAGTGTACTTGAATGAAAAAATGATGACTGAGAAACTTGAGCTGGAAACTGTATTTTGAGAGAATTACAAAGAGAGGATGTGATAAACATTGTAGTTGTTGTTACCAGATATTTTGGATGAATAAAATTGAAATCAGATAGATTTAAAAATGTTATAGATGCTACGAAAATTATTTTAAAAGAAATATAATATGAAAATAATAAAATCATTTAGAAAAACATTATCCATTAAAATGGATGAAACGTGAAAGCTTATAGTTAAAGCCCCTTTTTTTGTGAACAAAAAAACTATTGATGAGTTTATAGATAAAAATGCTAGATGGATTGAAAAAAGAAAAAACTCTATTTTGATGAGATATAAAGACTTTAAAGAATGAGAAAAGTTTTATTATTTTTGAGAAGAGTATGAGTTAAAATTTGATGAGGAAAATGAGAAGATGTATTTTGATGGTATGAATTTTTTTATTCATAAAAAACATAAAGACAAAGTAAAGGAAAAATTAATTGCTTTTTATAAACTGGAAGCAAAAAAATATGTGACAAAAAAAGCAGAGGAAATTGCAACAAAAAATAAGCTTAAATATAAAGCTTTAAAAATTACAAGTGCAAAGTCTAGATGGGGAAGTTGTTCAAGTACAAAAAATATGAATTTTTCTTTTAGATTAATTCAAGCACCTGTAAAAACTATTGATTATGTGATAATTCATGAACTTGCTCATTTAAAAGTAATGAATCACTCGAAAAAGTTTTGGGATTTAGTTGATACTATTAGTAAAAGTATTTACCCATGAGATTATAAAATACATAAAAAATGGCTTAATGATCATTGAGAAAAGCTAATATATTAACAAAAACTTTTTAACATTACTTTAACAAGTTTGTTACTTTTTAACAATTTTATTAACATTTTTGAACAATATGAAAATAAACAAAAAATTACTAGAAAAATTTAAAGCAACTGATTCAAAAATTTTAGTAGTTACAAAATATCATGATACTAAAGATACTCTAGAAATTATAGATGAGATTGAGAGTAATTATCCAGATATTTTAGAGTGATTTTGAGAGAATAGATTAGAAAAATTAGTAGAGAAAGATTTACCAAGAGAAAAAGTACATTTTATATGAAACATCCAGTTAAAACAGATAAAAAATATTGTTAAATATGCTAGTACTATTCACAGTTTGGACGATATGAAACATCTAAAAAAAATTGAAGATATATGTGGTAAACAATGAAATTGGATAGAAGTATATTTGCAAATAAATGTTGATGACACAAAGCCATGAGGAGTTAAAGTAGAAAAAATCCCAGAATTTTTAGATGTAATCTGAGAAATGGAAAATGTGAGTTTAGTATGATTTTCTGCAATTTGAAAAGCTGAATTTTCACTAAAAGAAAAAGAGGCAGAGTTTGATTTATTAATAGATTTAAGAAATAAATACCTACAAAACTGATTTGTATCAGCATGAACTTCAAGGGACTATGAAATAGCTCTTGAAAAGGGAATAGATGTTATCAGGATTGGAACTAAATTATATGAATAATAACTATTCCTTCCTTGAATTCCTACCTTTACATAAAGGCAGGAGGAACAATAATTTTAAATTGCAGCCTCTTTCCTTTATTTAAAGGAAAGAATTCAAGATAGGAATAATTTTACTTATAAAAATTAAAATATGAAAAAGCAACAAGTAATATTTATACACTGATGAGAATCAAAAGAAAATTATAAAGATTTTAGTGATTATTTAAATAAACTGAAATATGATCCATATAAAGAAAAAGCAAAAAAATGGAAAAATAGTTTTGCTTTAGATTTATGAGAAGATTTTTTTCTTTTGGTTCCTGAAATGCCAAATAAAGATTTTGCTGATTATAATGAGCGGAAAATCATGTTTGAAAAGACACTCCAATATTTAGAGAATAATATAATTTTAGTCTGACATTCAATGTGATGAACTTTCTTAACTAAATATTTAGATGAAAATAATTTTCCAGTAAAAATAAAAAAGATAATAATAATTTCATGAGCATTTAAGGATAGTCCTGAAGAAGTTATTTGAAATTTTAATTTTGATAAAAAGTTATTAAATTTAAAAAAATATGAAAAAGATATTATTTTTTATCAAAGTAAAGATGATTTTGTTGTTCCTTTTTCAGATTTAGAAGATTATAGAAAAATATTACCAAATTCAGAATATAATATTTTTGAAGATAGATGACATTTTATAGATGAAACCTTCCTAGAATTAATAGAAAAAATAAAAAGCTTAAAATAATTTTTAAACTTTTTAAACATCCTTAAAACTATCACTTTTTCATTTTCAACTGATTATCATATACAGATGATAAGGAGATTGAATTATTCATTTTCATATTCTGTATAATACATCAGCCGTTGCTATTATTGAGTTAGCTGTACCGAGAGTGAAACCTAATATATGTTCATGAGGTTTTTTTGGATTTTTTGCTATATTAACTAATTTTTTAGGTAAAATTGATTCTCAAATATTAACAAAGTCTCAAATATTTATAGTTTTTTCTATATCTTCTTTTAAAACTTTTATTTCAATTTTTGATGAATTTTCAATAACGTCTAAAGCTCATTTTAAAGTGAAAAATAATTTTTCTAATTCTTTTTTACTTAGTTGCTTATCTTCATCTTTTCTTTCTTTTTCTAATTGAGCTTTTAGTGAATAAATTCAACTTAAAGTATCTTTTTTAATTAGCTCTTTTGCTTTATCTTTTTCAATTCAAAACTTGCTAGCAATATCACTTGCTAACTCTTCTAATAAAGTCTTCTCATCAAGTATTCAAGGATTTAAGTTATTTTTTTCTACTGACATATTTTTTTAATTATTCCCCCTCCTTACGAGGGAGGGGGCTAGGGGGTGGGTTAATCTTTATTTATCTGTATATTTTCCAACTCTATTTCAGCTATTTTTCAAAAATCTCAATTATCATCTACAGCTATAGTTTTTTTGAAATATATAAATGCTTTAGAATAATTTCATTTACTAATTTCTAGTTTTCATTTAACTAGATTTAGCATTGGATTATTAGTATCTATTTCTAGTCATTTAGTTATATATATTTCTGCTTCTGCATAGATGTTTTTTATTTCTGTTTTTTCTTTTTCTTGTTCCCCTCCTTGATTTGAGGGAGGGGTTAGGGGTGGGTTATTTTCTTTCTCAAAATCTATACTACTTGTTTTTCTGTTTACTTCATCCATTAATATCCATCAAATATACCCATTTAATTCAGCTGATTCTGAAAATCTTTCTATAGCAAATTCACTTATTTCTTTACCGTATTCCATTTCTTCATTAACAATGTGATAATAAATATATAAACCAAAATCATCTTCTGTTAATTCTTCACCATGATTTCTAAAAATTCTTCTCATTGTCTCAAGCATTTTGTTAATCTCTCATTCTTCATAATAATTGATTAATATTCTTTTATTAGTATCTAATACTTCTTCATGTCATAACATTAAAGCTTTTTTTAAATGAATATTACTTAACATATATTCGTGAAGTTTAGCGTAAACTATTCATAAAAAATAACTTGCTTCAGGATCATTTTTAACTAGTTTATTATATTCAATTAGGTATATTTTAGCTTCTATAAAATTTCAAAGTTCAAAATAACTTTTTGCTACTAATTTTAAAAGTGGTTTATAATCACTTTTTTCTTTTAATAAAACTTTTGATACTTCTATCGCAATTGGATGCAACCCATTTTCAAAATATGCTCATGCAACTAATGCTCATTTATAATATAAGTCTTCTATTTGAGAGTCTGAATAAACAGTTAAAGCTTTTTTTATATTATATAGGTCTTCAAATTTTTCTTCTTTTTTTGTACTTCATGTTCATTCAACGTTTTCTTCTTTATTTTCATTTTGTTCTGTAAAATATTCTTGAAATTTTAATTTACATAAACTAAAATCCTGTTTACATTTTAATGAATTAATATAATAAAAAAGTCTTTCTTCATCTAATCATAATGAATTAATCTCATTTAAAAAGTATGTAAAATTCTCTTCTTCAATTTTATTAAAAGAAAATAAAGTTTCTACAACTCTATCTTTATCTAATTTATCATAATTTTTAATTTGAGAGTAATAAGAGTAAGCTTGTTTAAATTTTTTCATTTCAAAATAAACATCTCAAAGTTTTTTTATAGTAGCTTCATCATTTGGAATATCCTTAATAATTTTTAGGTATTTTACTAGGGCACTAGTATATTCTTTATTTTGTAGATTTAAATCTCCTGCTCTTATTAATCATCTAAGTGCTAATTTTTTTCTTAAATTAGCAATTTTTTCTTTTTTATCTATTTCTTTTTTTTCTTCTTCAGTTAATATGTGACTTCATGTATTTTCTATTACTATACTTCAAGTATTAATTATTTCTTCTTCTATAGAAATTGTATTATTTTCTTTTTTACATCATCATAAAAATATTAATAAGCATAAAAACAATATTTTTCTTATAATTTTTCTTTTCATTAAATAATTATAGCTAAGTTATAAAACTAACAAAATTTTACTTTTAATAAATAATTTGTAAAGTTAAAATAATAAATAATTTGTAAAGTTAAAATAATAAAAATATGTTAAAAAAAATTGCCTCAAATACTATATCTCAGATTTTATCAAAAGCTGGGACAGCTATTATTGCAATTTTTTTAATTAGTTTACTTACAAACTATCTAACAGTTGAGTTATATTGATTATATTCAAAAATATATAATTACATATGAATATTTGTTTTTTTGGCAGATTTGTGACTTTATGCAATTACCATTAGGGAAATTACAAATAATAAAAATGATTCTAGCAAGATTGTTTGAAATGTAATGACACTTAGACTTTTATTGTGAATTATTATATTGTTTTTAGCTTCAGGAATAGCCTATTTTCTTCCAGGTTATAATTCTAGTCTTGCTTTAACTTCTATTGTTATAGCTTCAGTTTTTACTATTTTTCAGCTTTTGAATTCTTCTATACTTGCTTTAATGCAAGCAAATATGAAAATAGAGTTTTCAGCTGTATCTCTTATATTTGCAAAGCTTGTAAATTTATGACTAGTTGCTTTTACTTTTTATGTATTATATCCAAAAGAATTAATAGAAAATAGTAATTATTTCATACCGTTTTTGTATATAATGTCAGCTTGAGTTATTTCTGTTATTACTAATACTATTTTAAATTATTGGTATGCTAGAAAAATAGTTAAATTTTGATTTAGTTTCGACCTAAAATATATAAAACATCTTTTTAAAATATCACTTCCATATGGTTTAGCATTATTTTTATCAGTTGTATATTTCAAGATTGATATAATTATTTTATCACTTATGGAATGACCAGAGTTTTGAGATTTAAGCATCGCACTCTATAGTTTACCTATGAAAATAGTTGAGGTATTAATGGTTATATGATGATTTTATATGACTTCATTATTGCCTAGTTTGTCAAAATGATTCAAGGAAAATAATAAAAAAATAGTAAATAATTTAACATGATTATCTTTTAAACTATTATTTTCTTCAGCTGTAATGATTCTAAGTTTATGAGTATTATTCAGAGAAAAATTGATTGAAATAATTGCAAATAACGATTATCTAATAACAAATCACCATTTAAATTTTAATTCTAGTGATGCTTTTTTAGTAGTATTTGCTGTAATAGTATTTAATTATTTATCACTTGTATTTATCTATACACTTGTGGCTTCAGAAAATCAATCAAAATTACTCAAAATAAATATAATAGTAACTCTTTTTAATATCATTTGAAATATAATTTTAATTCCAAAATACAGTTTTATCTGAGCATGAATAACAACACTTTTAAGTCAAGCTCTTTTAACGGTTATGTGATATTTTTATACTAGAAAATTAATCAAATTTCATTTGCCTTTTATTTTTATTATAAAAAATATATTTATTTGATTAGTACTATTTTCAGTAGGGAATTATGTATTAAATAATTATTCAGTTTGATTATATTTTGATTTTTTAGTTTATTGATGAGTGTTGTTTTTTACATATATATCAATATTAATTATAGAATTTAAAAATCAGCATATAATAGGGAAAAATAATATTGACAAATATAAATAATATGTATAATAATTTATATCTAAAAAATATAAATTATGAATGTTTTAGAAAATTATTGATTAACTGCATGAGATAATGTAGTAGTAAAAGTTTGATCAAACCTATTGGCATGAGACACTTCAAATAATGAGTGTCGTATTTTGTGAGCTAATTATTGTAATTTACATAACATTGTAAATTCGGTAGATTATTTGATGAAGTTATGACTAAATGTATTTTTAGTTAGTTCATGAGCAGTTGCAATTTGAAAAATCGAACAAGAAAAAGTATGAATAAAATATACAAAAGAATTAACTTCAGATGAGAAAGCTTCATTGTCATGAATATGACAAATAACACTTATGAGTTTATATAGAACATTATTTAAGGAAAAAAATAGGATAATAGCACAAAATTTATTAACACATGATGATTTTTTGAATGAATCTAGGTTAAATGATATAATAAATGTTTGGAAGCAATATAATAAAAATTGAGTTGTACCAATAATAAATGAAAATGATACTGTTTCTAGAGAAGAATTATGATTTTCAGATAATGATGAATTAGCATGATTAGTTTCAAAAGCGGTTAATGCAAAAATATTATTTTTATTAACGGATGTAAATGGTCTTTGTAAAAATTTTATGGAACCAGACCAAGAGTTAATTAGGGAAGTAAGTGATGTAGAAAGTGTAAGAAAATATTCAAAATGAAATTTTGAAAAATGAAGTCATGGCACATGATTTATGTGATCAAAACTTGATGTAGCAGAAAAAATGATGAAATACAAAATTTTATGTATATTAGCACATTGATGAGAAATAGGTATTATTAAAAAAATAATGGAGCATGACAAAGAGTCAAAGGAGGTAGTTGATTATACTATTTTTTTATAATAATCACACTTTTTAACAAAAGCACATTCTTTACACTTAGGTTTTCTTGCCTGACAATTATATCTTCAAAATAAAACTAAAGTATTGTGAAGTGTTTTATGATTCTTCTCTGTAAATCAAGTACTAATAACTTTATCAGTTTCTAGTGGAGTTTTAGTTTTAACTAATCACAATCTATTTAAAATTCTATGAACATGAGTATCAACTCATATATATGGAGCATCTTCAGTTACAGCTAAAAAAACTTTGGCTGTTTTAATTCATACTCATGGCAATGTAACTAATTCTTCTATAGTTTTAGGAGTTTCAGAATCAAAATTTTTTATTAATAATCTACAAGTATTATAAATATTTTTTGCTTTATTATTGTAGAATCAAATACTATCAATAAACATCGTAATTTCTTCTATTCAAAGCTCTACTCAATCTTCAGGAACTTTTAAAAATTCAAATAAATTTCTGTTTACTTTATTTACTTGTCTATCAGTTGTTTGAGCAGACATAAGAACAGCAATTAAAAGCTGGAAATTATTAGTATAATAGAGTTCAGTTTTAGCATTTGGAAACATTTTATTTAATGTTTCAGCGAAAAATGGAAGATCTTTTTTATTCATTTAAATTTGTATAAAGATATATTATGTATATAATATAAAAAGTATTTATTATTGATTATTTGTAAATGAAAGATATTATAAAAATAGTAAGAATTTCTTCAAAAGAATGATTTAAAAATTTAAGGAATAGGAGTCCAATATTTTGTACAAGTTTAAATAAATCTTTTAATGTTACAAATGTTTTTTTAAGACATATATCTTGAAATACAATTAAAAAAAGAGAACTAAAAGAAATAATTTCTAGGTTATCATCTATAACTTTAATAGAGAAAATATCTTCTAATTGAAAATTAGTTGAAATTAGAAAAAATGTAATAGTTGAGAAAAAAAGTTTTTTTAAATTTACTTATAAAATATGATTTACTATTCAAAATGTTAGATTTTATATTATACTATGAGAGAAAAAAAATTGAAAAATAGTATTAATTAGTACTTTTTCTAATATTTTAAATAAATAAAAAAAAGACTTCGTTAGGGTCCATTCCCTTGTTGAGCATTTTTCAGCCTACCGAAATCTTTACATTAGTATTTTATCATTTTTATTTATTATGTCAAAATTTAATTACAAAAACTCCTTTTATTTAACAAAACCTGTTTGAAACAATGCTTTTTCTTATGAGAATAGAAAAAATAAGAAATTATTTGTTCCAAGTTTATTAGAAATAGATAATTATGATGATATAAAATTACAAGATAAAAAAGAAAAAATAGCATTTGAGGATTATGATTTTGATGGCAAGTTAAGTACGAATTATTGACTTAAAAATTTTTATAAAATAATCCCCCTCCTAACCTCCCCCAAAGGGAGAGGAATAACCGCACCTATTTATCTTTTTGATAACCATAATCATGCATATTTTTTTTGGTATTTAGCTAGAAAAGAGGGAATTATTTGAGATAATAACACACTTGTACATATTGATGAACATGCTGATACTAGGGATTCCCAGAAATATTTAATGAAACCAGATAGTGAGAACTTAAATAAAGTTTTTGATTTTACAAATGAAGTATTAAATGTAGGGAATTACATAATTCCAGCTCAAAAAGAATGATTGATTTGAAATATAATTCAAATAAGAAATGAAAGTAATTTAAAAGATTATATTGAAAATAGAAAAGGGCAGACACACAGGTCTGCCCCTACAGAAAATGTAGGGGTGAACCTATGTGTTCACCCAGATAATGATGTTATTTTAAACTTAGACCTAGATTTTTTCCAACCAAATTTAAATTACATAAATTATAATTTAAAGAAAAAAGTAATACAAAATGCAGCAAAAAAAGCAAAAATTATAACTGTTGCAACTTCACCTTTTTTTATTAATCAGGAATATGCTATAAAAGTTTTTAAAGATATTTTTGGATAGTTCTTGCATTTGTAAAAAATTATATATAATAAAATCATACCCTTAAAGGGCACCGAGGTAATTTATATAATAATTTTAAAAATATGACAGTTATATTGAATAAAGATAACTTTGAAGAAACTATTAAGTCAGGAGTTACATTAGTTGATTTTTGGGCTGAATGGTGTGGACCTTGTCAAATGATGTTACCAGTTCTAGATCAGTTTGCTGAATCTATGGAAGGTAAAATGACAGTAGCAAAAGTAAATGTAGATGAAAATGTTGAAATAGCAGGAAAATTTAGAGTTATGTCTATTCCTACTTTGATAGTTTTTAAGGATTGAGAACCAGTTGAAACTCTAGTATGAGTCCACCAAAAAGATCAACTTGAAGAAATTTGTGAAAAATATTTATAGTACAAAAACACTCTTTGTAAAGCCGAAAAATAAAAAAATATGTTTTGTTTTTTCGTTTTTTTTGTGTATCCTAAAAATAATTATATATGTTAATAAAATTTTTATGCAAAACAATAAACAAAATAATCTGGTACTGGTACCAAGTTCAAAAAATCAGTTACTAGGTACTGGTACCAAAGGGATTAAAGCTTTCACACTAGTAGAACTAATCGTAGTAATTACAATTCTAGCAATCTTGTGAACAATAGCTTTCATAGCTATGGAATCATACTCAAAAAGTTCTAGAAATAGCGTAAGAATAAGTGATATGTCAAAAATAAAATCATCACTAGAGTTTTTTTATATAGATGCATAAAAATATCCACTAACAACAGCGGGAGTAGATATAACATACTCATGATCCATGGTACGGGAACAATGAGAGTTTTGAGAAACAACATTTTCAAATGTAGCGAGATTAGATAAAATACCAAAAGATCCATTAACAGATAAAGAATATACATATTCAGTAACTAATACAAAACAGGAATATGAAATAGCCTGTTTATACGAATGAGATGATGTAGCAAAAAATACAACAATATCTCAAGCACAAGCATGAGATAAAACAGCAAATGCAAGAGTAACATGAAACTATAATTGAAAAATAGCAAAAGTATTTCACTCATGACAAACATATATCTTAGCAGTTCCAACAATAATTTCATGATGATGGACAACAGTAGAAGAAATAATGTCTAACGGATCATTTGTATACACGTGATACAAAAATTTACCAATGAGTTATAGCTGAAGTAGTTATAATAACCTATGAGAAACATGATGATTAGGCTTAGTAAATTCTTGATCATACATAGCATATTCATGAAGCCTATCAGATCTAAAATGAACAGATCCAACTCATAGACTTCAAATGCTAGAATGATTAAAGCAAGCATACTCATGAACACTAATCTTAGATAATGCCTCAATAAATGAAATCCTATCAATCACAGATTTTACAACTACGAATGAACAAGCAGTAAATATTGCTTGAGTTTTTGTAAATAATACTCTATGAGGAAGTATTGCAACAACTTCAAATACAACAAATACACCAGAAACACCACCAGTACTATTACTTCATGCAGACTGAGATGCATCAGATTCTAACCACATATACACAACACACTGAAACCCACAAATACTATCAAACTGATGACAATTTGACTGAGCAATGAGTTTTGATTGAGTTGATGATTATATAACTATAGCTGATAGTGATGATTTTGATTTTTGAGGTTGAGATTTTACTATTGATTCATGGGTATATTTAAAAGAAAAACCTAGTAATAAAGTTTATCAATTTGCTATGAAACATAATTGAACTGTTTGATGGTATGCTTATATTGATTTAACTCCAGTTACATGAGTTGGTCTTACAATTGCTTCTGAAACAACTCAAATTAATGAATGAGCTGGAGCTTTAAGTAATTGGGAGTTTAATAAATGGTATCATATTGCAATATCTGTAAAAAATGGAATTGCTTATATATATAAAAACGGTATTTTAGTATGACAAGGATCTCTTCCAGTACCTACAGATGTTACAAATGATTTATTTATATGAAGACATAGTACTAATAATACTTTACATTTTTTTAATGGATATATTGATGAGTTTCGTATAACAAAATGACAAGCAAGATATGATTTTGATATGTGATTTAATGCTGTGACATATACAGGTAATTGAACAACTCAATCAGTTACATGAGTATGATTTCAACCGGATTTAGTTTGGTATAAACAAAGAGATACAGTAAAAAGTAATTATTGGGTAGATTCATCTAGAGGAGCTTATAATTTACTAAATAGTAATGATATAATTCCTGAAATAACAATAGCACAAGATAGTGAAACTTTTAAATCTTTTGATTTTAATTGATTTACTCTTTGAACAAGTGCTTCTGGAAATCAATCATGATGAAGCTATGTCTCATGGAACTGGAAAGAATGAGCCCAATATGGTTTTGATATTGTTGAGTATACTGGTGATTGAGTTTCATGAAAAGCTATTCCACATAATTTGTGAGTAGAACCTAGTGTTGTTATAGTTAAAAAAATACATAATAATTGAGCAGATATTGATAGATATTGGGCTGTGTATAATAAAAATCTATGAAATGATAAGCATTTAATGTTAAATGAATCAAATTCATCAACAACTAATGCAAATTTGTGGGACAGTAAAACTCCAGATCAAAATAATTTTTATGTTTGAGGTACACCATCATGATACCAAGAAGTAAATTATTCTTGAGATGATTACATAGCTTATGTGTTTGCTGAAAAAACATGATTTTCTAAATTTGGAAGTTATATTGGTAATGGAAGTACTGATGGACCAGAAATAGATTTATGATTTAAACCAGCATTTGTTATTGTTAAAAAAGTTAGTGATACAGGTTCATGGAATATATTTGATAATGCAAGAAATACATCAGATACTATAGATAAAAGATTATTTGCAAATTTATCAGATGCTGAATATTCATGAACAAATTTAGTAACATTTTTATCAAATTGATTTAAGTTAATTTCTACTGCATCAGATTTTAACTCATCTTGATGAGAATATATTTACATGGCCTTTGCTAATGGAATAGCTGAAACATTTACTCCAGCAACAAGTGCATATACAACTGATATAAATACAAAATTATTATTACACTTTGACTGAGATGGTTCACCAAGTAAACATGATTTAACATTTAATTGATGAGTAAAAGTTGATGCTAGTGAATGAAAGTTTAATTGAAGCTATAGTTTTGATTGAGTAGATGATTATGTAAGTATACCAGATAGTGATGATTTTGCTTTTTGAAGTGAAGACTTTACTATAGATATGTGGGTAAAAAATAATACTTCTGAACATATGCCTTTATTAATGCAATATATTGATGATAATAATAGAATCTGATTATTAGAAAATCATCTATGATGATGAGTATATGCACCAAATTTTAGTTTTACAAAAGATTGAACAAATGAAATTAATTTAATATGATCTGAATCCTTATGAAATTGATGGCAACACGTAGCAGTTGTTAGAAATAATGATAATATAACTCTTTATAAAAATGGTATATCAATTGCCTCAGATATTTATAGTGGAGGTATTGATAATTTAGCAACTGATTTAAATATTTGAAAATATACTTCTGGTTTTGATTATTGGGCAACATGAAATATAGATGAATTACGTATTTCACAATGAACAGCAAGATGGACGGAGAATTTTACTCCGGATACAAGTCCTTATTAGGAGAATAAAAAATAAAGCTTAATAAATAGTTAAGCTTTATTTTTTTATATTATCCCTTTAACTGCACTTATATTAAAACTATAATTCATTTTTAAGCTTCAAATAATTCATATATATCACAAATTTCAATCTATATTAACTTGTTTTAGGATGATTGTGTAGTCTTTTAGAAAGGGAAGTATGTTTTCTTCTCATATATATAGATTTATTCAGTCTGTCAAAGGAAAAGATGAAATGAATTCTCTAAAGTTTATTTTGTCTTCCAGCATTTTTATTATTGAAAATATAGAATCTCAAAGTCTAGAATGATTTTGTTCTAAAAATATTCCAGTTCACGAATACTGAACTATATTTTTTTCTGGAACTATAAAAAATGCTATTTCATTTGTATTTTTAGCTAATTCATGTGTGACTTTGTAAGTAAAATCAACTAGTTTATTTATTTTATCTTCTCACAATTTTACATTATTTTCTTGCAAAAAATAATCAGGACTTGATTCCATTAAGTAATTAACATATGCTCTTAATCATTTTGAAGTAGGAAGTCTACCAGCTGAATTATATGGCTGAAAAACAAGCTCTAAAACTTCTAGTTTTGCCATATCTCATCTAACAGTTGCAGGGCTTACTCATAAGTCATGCTTTTGTAGTAAAAGTTTGCTTCACAAAACTTCTCAAGTATGTAGATACTCTTCAACAATAATCCTCAAGATTTCTATATTTCTATTAGTTAATTGACTCATAATTTTATTTTATTATTTCTAACAACTCCTTTATTGTATTCTCTCTAGAATATTTCTTTTTTATTTCTTTATAATCTACTTCATGTTCATTTTTTTCTAAAAATAATTTAACTCCTTCATAAATACTATTAACAGATATAGGTGAAAAATAAGAAATACTATCATCAAATATTTTTTTTGTATTCTTTAAATTACTAGCAATAATAGGAATATTAAAATATAAAGGTTCGGTTAAATAAAAAGGAAATGGTTCATAAAAACTAGGGAATATTGTTCAGATAGCTCACTTATAGAATAATATTTTTTCACCTGGTTTTATTACTCACATAAAGTGAACATTTTCTTGCATATTATTATTTATAATCATGTTTCTTAAGCTTAAATCTTTTGAAACACTTCATCCTAAGAATATTAAATCAATATTTTCTCAATTTTCTTTTATTTTTTTAAATACTCAGATTAATTTTTCATAATTTTTTTCTACTCATTCTCAACCAGAATAAATAAAGTAATCATTTTTTATATTATATTTAGTCCTAATATTTATTTTTAAATCTTCAGTATTTTGTAATTTTTTTGAATAAGGAAAAAATCATTTTAAAAGATTAATGTTTTTTTCTTCAATATCATATTTTTCTATTAATTCTTCTTTTGTATTATCATCAAAACAAATTATTTTATTTGATTTTTTTAGATTTCTATCTAGAAGATAATTAAAAGCATATTTTTTGAAGTGATTTGAAAAATTACTGTAGTATATATCCTTTAGTGAAGGTAATATAGTATAATAATTTCATCAATAAAAAATTGGTTTATAATGATTAAAAAACAACATTAAATTGTTCTTATCATTTTTTAAAATTTTTAAAAATTTAGTTTGTTCTTTAAAACTAAAATTTTTTACCTGTACATTTTTAATTATTACATTAGAATAATCAAATCATTTTAAATGAGAGTTTGTATATATAATAAAATTATAATTATTGTTCACAAAAATTAGTCAATTTATTAATTCTATTGTAAATGCTGAATAAATATTATCTTTTAAAAATCTTAAATCTAATCAAATTTTCATTTTTTAATTATTATTATCTTTAAATTTTGACTGATTATACTCTAAAATAATAAATTTGAAAGATATTTTTAAAGTTTAAATAAAATAATTGATTTTTAGTGTATAAAATATATAATGAGAATAATTATTATTAATGAGTATAATTATGGCATATGTTTATATATTAATATACTTCATATTATTGATCTGATTGTATATTTTTATAATTAAGAGAATGAAAATGTTGAGTCATTCACATATGGTGAATACTAAATTAGAATTATTATGAAGGTGATATGAAATAATAAAAAGACGATTAATTATTATTATGATTCTTATGTTTATAATATCAAGTTTTTTAATTTTAACTTTCATGAATAATGGCTTATTTCAAAAAATATGATTACACGATAATAAGGAAACACTGGATATTCCTACTTTTTAAATTTTTAAAAGTTTGAGTTTGTATCTTTTTTTCACTTGTAATTTATAATTTGACTATTGCTAATAAACAATTGATATGAGAAGAAATAGTTAATTTATTTTTGTTTCCAGCTACTTTTTTATTAATTAATTTTGCATTAATTAAACTTGTTTTATGATATATTAAATTTTATAATAATTTACTTGTTATACACAATGGTCAATTAATAGTAATTGAAACATCACTTTTTTTTAAAAATAATATTGAATTTGTTGATATCAATAAAATTACAAAATTGGATATTTTTTGTAAATGAGTTGTTCCTAATCTTTTATCTTATTGAACGCTTATGGTTGAGCAACAGAGTAATATGGTAAAAGAATTTATTTATATCTCAGAACCTTTCGTGGCTTTACAGCTTATTAATGAAGAAAAACAAAGAACAATAAAGGACAGAAAGAAAACATATATTGTGTCTAAAACTAATATAGAATAAAAAACAAATGAAAAAAATTTTAGTTTGATTGTCATGAGGTGTAGATTCAGCAGTTTCTGCTTATTTATTAAAAAAGCAGGGGTATGATGTAACTGCTTGATTCATGATAAATTATTTAGCTCCAGAATGAGAATATTGTCCTACAAAAGAGGATATAGAGGTTGCAAAATGCGTTGCAGCTTTTTTAGATATTCCTTTTTTTACATTTGATTATAGAAAAACTTATTCAAAAAAAGTTTTAGATTATATGTATACTTGATACAAAAAAGGAATCACACCAAATCCTGATATAATGTGTAATAGTGAAGTCAAATTTAAAGTATTTTTAGAGGAAGCATTAGAACATGGGTTTGATGGAGTTGCTATGGGACATTATGCTAAAATAAGCCCACCCCCTAACCCCCTCCCTCGTAAGGAGGGGGGAGAATACCATCTTCTAAAATGAAAAGACGAAAAAAAAGATCAATCATATTTTTTAGCATGATTAAAACAGTTTCAGCTTAGTAAAGCATTATTTCCAATAGGTGATTTAGAAAAATCAGAGGTTAGGAAGATAGCTTTAGAGGTTTGATTACCAAATGCAAAAAGAAAAGATTCTCAATGAATTTGTTTTGTCTGAAAAGTTGATATGAGTAAATTTTTGGAAAAGAAAATCAAACCAAAACCATGAGTTGTAAAAGATACTTCATGAAAAGTATTATGACAGCATAAGTGAGTGTATTATTACACTATATGACAAAGAAAAGGTCTTGATATTTGATGACAAGCAGAACCAATTTTTGTAGTAAAAAAAGACATAGAAAATAATGAAATAATAGTTTGAAATAGTAATGATTTAGAATTATTTGATGATAAATTATTTGTTTCAGAATTTCATTATCTATGAAAAAATAACTTTAAATTTCCACTAAAAGTAAAATGTAAAATCAGATACAGACAATCCGATCAAAATTGTACTATTTTTAAGGAAAAGGATAGGTATAGAGTTGAATTCATAGAAAAACAAAGAGCAATAGCAAGCTGACAAATATGTGCTGTGTATTTGGATGATGATTTGGTTATGAGTGGAGTTATAAATTAGTTCCACATTTTTTACAAAACTTTGCATTTCAATCATTTTCTGAGTCACATTTTTCACATTTAAGTGTTTTTTCTCAAAATGATATTATTTTTGTTGATTCTATAAAAATAATAACTGTGATAGTTGATAGCATTGTTATTAGTATTGGTCACAAGATCATTAGGAAGCTTGCTATAATTTTTCATCATGTGCTGTGTGGGATCATATCTCAGTATCATGTTGTAGTCATAGTTACAATAGCCCACCAGAATGTTTGAGGGATTGAGCTGAAACTTACTATATCTCACCAATTTTGTTCAAATAGATAAACTAAAGTAGAAAATATAACTAAAGCCATTAATATAATAAAAATAGCTGATAAATATTCTATTTTGTGTTTATTTATTCATTTCCAAATTTTTGAGATAATTGGTATTCTAACTACTAGTTCAAATATTCTGAACACTCTGAATATTCTAAAAAGTGCAAAAAAGGCATAACTTCAGGTACCATACATTATAATTAATATAAAAAATGGCAAAAATGATAATAAATCAAGAACATTTAGTAATCTAAAAGGGAATTGTTTCTTGTGTCATGAATATTTCCATCTATATAAATATTCAATTAAAAATACACTTGATATAAAAAAGTCTACTAAAAATATTTCTAATAAATATTTATCCCCAAATCAAGGTATTGTATACAGTCATACAATAATAACAGACAATACTATCAAAAATATTATTGCGTAATTTGCCCATAATCAAATCTTAGTTTCTGTATGCTCAAATATTGTATTTTTATCCTCATCTGAAACCACATAATTGTTCTTTCAAAAAGAGAATTTGTTTTTTATAAAATTAAACATATAGTTTTTGTTAATATATTTATAGTTATTTTAACATACTTTTTTTTATAAGACAAAAATCTGATTATTATGAGAAGATTTGAGATTTTTATTTTTTTATTTGCAATTATATACTTATTATATACAATAAATAAAATTATTTAACAAAACAACATTTTATGACAAACAAACTAACAAAAATACTACAAGAACAATTTAAACTAGAAGCTTTTAGGGATTGACAAGAAGAAGTTATTCAAAGTGTGGTAGATTGAAAAGATACACTTGTTTTTATGCCGACTGGATGAGGTAAATCTCTTACTTATCAGTTACCAGGAATGTGTAGAGAATGAGTAACTTTGGTTATTTCACCTTTAATATCTTTGATGAAGGATCAGGTTGATAAATTAAACGAATTAGGTATTAGAACAGAGTTAATTAATTCTACAATTGATAGACATGATATTAGTATTATTTTAAATGAATTATCAGATCCAAATACTGATATAAAATTTTTGTATATTGCTCCTGAAAGACTTAATAGTAGGGAATTTGTCAGAGTTATATCAGGGGTAAAAATTGCACTTGTTGCAATTGATGAAGCTCATTGTATTAGTCAATGGTGACATGATTTTAGACCTAGTTACATGAAGATAAATAAGTTTTTAGAAGATTTAGATAGGGGGACTTTCCCAATAGCAGCACTTACAGCAACTGCAACGAAAAAAGTAAGAGCTGATATAGTTAAAAGATTATGACTTGAAGATTATAATTCATTTACAGCATGATTTGATAGAAAAAATATAAAAATTATTGTTCGTGAAATATCTAATAAAAAAGAAAAAATAGCAAAAGTAGAAGAAATATTAAACAATACAAAAGGTTCAGGAATTATATATTGTGCTTCTAGAAAAGCTGTGAAAGAGGTTTATGATTCTTTAATAGAAAAAGGAGTAAAAGCTTGAATGTATACTGGAGCAATGACTCCTGATCTTAGAGAACAAGAACAAAATGCTTTTATGACTGATGAATATAAAGTAATAGTAGCTACAAACGCTTTTGGTATGTGAATAGATAAAAAAGATATTAGATTTGTTATCCATTATAATTTGCCTGGTAGTATCGAAAATTATTATCAAGAAGTATGAAGAGCTGGTAGAGACTGAAAACCTAGTTTTTGAGTAGTTATAGCTTCATTTTGAGATACAAAAATTCAAGAATTTTTTATAGAAAATACTTATCCTTCAAAAGAAGAAATATTAAAACTTTATGATTATTTATATTCTAGGGAAAATGAGTGAAGTTGAAAATGAACTACTATTTTAAAAACATATAATACCATATCAAAGGAATCGAAAATGGATAGTGATATGAAAGTTTGAAGTGCTTTAAAAATATTAGAAAAATATTGAATTCTAAGAAAATGAGTAGATTCACAAAATAGAGATGAATGATTTAGATGAAGAGGTTTGACTTTGATTCAAAATAAAAGAAAACATTCTGAGCTTTTAATTGATTGGAATCATCAAAACTTATTAAAAGAAGAAGCTTATTTTAAATTAGATCAAGTTAAAAAATTACTTTTTTATCCAACATGTAGAAAAAGATTTATATTAGAATATTTCTGAGATGAAGAAGATTTAGCAACTTTGTGAGAAAAATGTTGAGCATGTGATTTTTGTATTGAAAAAAAGAGTTTAGAATGACAAGAAATAGAGGACTTTGTAAATACTTCAGTATTTGCACTAGTTTTAGATGTAGTGAAAGCTATGGATTTAAAAATCTGAGTTGTAATGATGACCAAATTTTTACGGGGAAGTCGTGATGCTAAAATAATAGAATGGAATATGCATAAAAGAGAAAATTTTTGAGCTTTAGAAGATCTTACGTCTGAGTTAGTTCAATCAGTAATAGAAGCGCTTATATCACTATGATATTTATACAAATCAGAATGAAAATTCCCACTTTTATGAATAACAGATGAATGAAGAGTTGCAATTAATAGAAATGATTTTTTAAGAGATGATAATACAGAATTACAACATTTTATAAAAATAAGACTTTGATCAAAAGCTAAATATAAAAAAACAAAATCTTGAAGAAAAAGGGAATCAAAACCAAAATGAGAAACATACAATGAAACTTTAATACTGTTTACAGATTGAAAAACAGTAAGTGAAATTTCTGAAATCAGGTGATTAACACAACAAACAATAGAAAATCATTTAATAAAACTATATTCATCTGGAAAAATGACTCTTACTTTAGTAATGAAATTAATTAAATTTTCAAATGTAAAATTAATTAAAACAGTAATAAATGAGCATTTTAATAACTGATATGAATGACTAAAGGTTATAAAAGATAAATGCAAAGAATTATGAAACGAAGTTTCACGGATAGAAATAAATGCAGCAATTGCGATGATTGATAAGTGAGATTTATAAAAATAAAAAATTAGTTTGTCAAGCTAGTTTTTTTGTTTCTTTAACTTATTTATGATAAACTAATATTAATTACCTTTTTATTCTAAAAATACACAATGGATATTCAAGGATTATTAAAAAAGCACTCAAAAAAAAGAACTCCTACTAAAAATGCAAAAGTAGAGGATCTTTTTGCAACTTCAAGTACATCAAACGATGTACAAAATAGTAAAAATAAAGCTCATGTAGATTCAGATTTAAACATTGCTTGATATTGAGATAAAAAAGAGGATAGTAAAGTGATTGCTATTGTTAATGATATATTTTTGAATTCTTTTAAACACAAAGCTTCTGATATTCATATAGAACCTAGAGAAAAATCTGTCAATGTTAGATTTAGAGTAGATGGTAATTTTATAGATTATGAAAATATTTCTCTGGATTATAGAGATTCAATTATTGCTAGAATAAA
>CAZGNU010000029.1:0-4176 GCA_964527325.1 uncultured Candidatus Peribacteria bacterium
ACATATCAGGTTTTATGGACTTGACTTTAGTTATATTAAAACCTAAAGTATTAAACTTAAAACATAAAAATTGACTTCTAATATTTTTAACTATAATATTTTTGAAATCAAAACAGAAATAAAAATTAAAACAAAAAGGTGAAAATATGGATATAATTGAAGACTTACCAAATGGTTTAGTAATAATCAATGGAATTGAATTTGCAACTGATAAAACAAGAGGATATTTAAAAGACGGCTTAATGCTTTCAAAAGAATTAATTGAAGTATGGGAAATGGCCATGATGCATCTAGAGGGTATAACTGAATTAACTGACGAACATCGGAATGTTATAAAAGTTACACAAGACTATTATAACAGAAATGGAGTTTTCCCTTTAATTGGACTGATGCTAAAATATTCAAAAATAAATCAATCCCGATTAAATACGTTGTTTCCAAACAGAGGATATCATGGTGCATTATTGTTATCAAGAGTTCCTTTTTATGATTGTTATCCATAATTATTCATTTTTTAAAGCTGAAACAAAAACAAATAACCTAAATAAAAGGAGAATATTATGAAAATTTACAAGCGTTGTTTTGTAGATGAGTATTATACAGAAATAAATGGACAAGAATTTATTGTTGATGAAAATGGTTTTCTTCTTAATGGTTTTGATTTACCAGAAGAAGAAGCTCAACTTTGGGTTAAATATTTGATGGTAATTTATGGAATTAATGAATTTACACATGAACATCATAAAGTAATAATAGCTGTTAGAGAATACTACAAAAAAAATGGTATTTCCCCAATGGCAAGAATTTTATGTAAAATTACAATGATTCCTATGATGCGATTATATGAATTATTTCCAAAAATGAATGATATAATCAGAATGGCAAGATTGCCATATAATAGCATTATGATTTCACAATAATTTATCTTTTGCAAAACCTAACTTTATCCATAAAATAAGAAGTAATTAATTACTTCTTATTTTTTATGGTAACACAAGAGGAAATAACTCTGAAAAAAACAAACATTGAAATACATTATGAAGACTGGATTGATAGTAAGAATGAGAATACTATTGTTATTTTGCATGGGTGGGGTTGAAGTAGTCAGAGTTGGTTATGAGTATGAGAGTTGTTGTTTAATAGTTGATTCAATGTAATTGTTCCTGATTTACCAGGTTTTGGTAAGACTAAACTAGATAAAGTATTTGATTTGGATGAATATGCGAGTGTTATTGAAGAATTTATTAAAGAATTGTGATTAAAAAATATTATACTTTGGTGACATAGTAACGGGTGAGCTATAAGTATAAAAATAGCTAATAGATGAAAAGTAAATATTTCTAGACTTATTTTAAATAATTCAGCTTGAATTAGAAATGATACAAAAAGAAGTCTAAAAAGAAAGATATTAAATAATTTTACAAAAATAATTAAAAAAATAATTCCCTCTCCTGGTAGGGGAGGGTTAGGGAGGGGTTTTCAAAAAATTAGAAAAATTTTTTACAAAGCAATCTGATCTCACGATTACCTAGAAGCTGAAAAAAATCCAAATCTAAAACAAACATATCAAAATATGATAAGTTCAGATTTGACTGATGAAATAAAAAAAATAAAATTGGATACATTACTTATCTGGTGAGAAAAAGATACTTACACACCTTTGTCTGATTGAAATATTATGAGAAACAGTATTAAAAATGCAAAGATGATTGTGCTAGAAAATGAAAAACACTGAATACACATACAAAACCCAGAACTACTAGTAAAAACTTTTTTACAAAATATTTAATTATATACCTAATAATGAAGCCTCCTTCTACCTCAAGGGAGAAGGAATTCAAGGATGAGGTTTTAACTTAAAAAACATGACTTTCGAACATTATTTACTACTATTATTCGCAATACCACCGCTTATAAGTAGATTTTCATTTTGGCTTTATACTATTCAATTAAAAGAATACAGACGGGATAGATTTAAAGAGTATTTGTGAACCCTACAAGGAAGATCAGCACTTATAAATATTTGGTCAGTTGTTGAATTACCATTATTAGTTGTGTCTATATATATATTTAAAGACCGTCCATTTGAAATAATAATTTATAATGTATTGTTTATGTTTTTGCTAATGCAAAATGTTTTTGTATTACGTAAAATTTTCTCTTGAAAATTTTTAAAACCAAAAATTACTGGTAGGTTATTATTAATAGTACTTTTACTAGCTCTGTGTTTATCAACCTATTTTTATTTTGTAATTTTTTGATGATATGTAACCTCTATGTATACTTATCTTTTATCATTATTATTATTTGCACCTCTTTACATATTTATTGTTATTTTAATAAGTTTACCACTTGTTAATTATTTAAAGAATAAAAAAATAAAAAAAGCAATTAAAAAAATAAATAGAAATAAAAAAACAATAAAAATTTGAATTACAGGTAGTTATGGGAAATCATCTGTAAAAGAATTTTTATGATCAATTTTAGAACAAGATTGATCAACACTTAAAACACCAGAAAATATTAATAGTGAGCTATGAGTAGCGGAAGTTGTAATAAATAAATTAAAAAATAGTTATAAGTATTTTGTAGCAGAAATGTGAGCTTATAGAATTTGAGAAATAAACGTTCTCTGAAAAATAGTAAATCATGAATACTGATTTTTAACTGCAATTTGAAATCAGCATATATGATTATTTTGATCACAATCTAACATTAAAACATGAAAAGCTGAAATAGCTAATAGTGTATTAAAAAATGATTGAATCCTTTATATAAATTGGAATGATAAGTATATAAGAGAAACAAAATTTGATAATAAATTAGATATTATTAAATATTGAAATCATGAATGATGTGATGCATTTTTTTCGTGAGTAAGAACAAATGAATGAATTACAACTTTTTCTTATGAATACAAAAACCATAAGGTGAAATTTGTAACTGATTTACTTTGAAAACACAATATTATAAATCTTACATGAGTAATTAGCTTATGTTATGATTTATGACTAACAACTCTGGAAATAAAAAAATATTTAAAAAATATAAAAAGTCCTAAAAATACTCTGAATTTAATCAATACTGATAAGTATTTTTTAATAGATGATACATATAATTTATCTGAAGATTGATTATACGCTTGACTAGATGTAATAAATAGTTATAATTTAAACAAAGTTTTAGTTATAGATGATATATTAGAACTTTGAAAAGAGGCAGAAAATATACACTATGTTGTTTGAAAATTTATCGCAAAAAGAAATTCTATTTCAAAAATTTTATTTTGTTGAGTTAATTATAAAGAAAGTTTTATTAATTGATTATTAGATTGATGATTTCAAAAAACTAATATTATTCAAAATTTAAATGAAATAGATAAAAATGAAGTAATTCTTTTTGAGTGAAGATGATCAAAAAAATATCTAGATAATTTATTAGAAAATGCTTAAAAAAACTATAATTTCAGAATTTTTTACAACTATCGATTTTTCTATATTCCTTAGAACTATTGTTTTTTTAACGTATAAATTACCATTTATAAGATATTGAAATAGTATTCAAGATATCGAAAATGAAATTCTTTTATATATATGAAATACTAAATCAAAAATCACATCATTTTACAATTGAAGAAGTGCTATTTATCACGCACTTAAAATGATTTGAGTAGAAAGTAATGATGAAGTAATAGTTTCTTGATATACTTGTGTATCTGTTTCTAATGCGGTTATTCAATCATGAGCAAAAATTATTTACTCAGATATTAACGAAAATGATTTATGACTTGATAATTTTGATCTTGAAAAGAAAATAACAGAAAATACAAAAGTGATAATTATTCAACATACTTTTTGAAAACCATCAGATATTATAAATTTTATTAATATTGCCAAGAAAAAAAATATTTTAGTTATTGAAGACTGTGCTCATAGTTTATGAAGTAGAGTAAATAGTAAAAAACTTGGTTCATTCTGAGATTTTTCAATTTTTTCAACAGGTAGAGATAAAGTAATTTCTTGAGTTACTTGATGATTTTTAATAATAAATAATAATTGGAAAGAATTAATCAAGCCAAGTAAGTTAAATATTCAAAACAGTAAAGATAAGTCAATGAGCACAGTTACAGCTGAACCTTTAGAAAAAGGATATGCTCTTACAATAGGAAATTCATTA
>CAZGNU010000029.1:4186-20003 GCA_964527325.1 uncultured Candidatus Peribacteria bacterium
GATGATTTTTAATAATAAATAATAAAGATTATTTTGATAAAATTGAGAAAATAAAAGAGCAATTAAAAATGCCTTCAATTACACTTGTATTAAGAAATCTGATGTATAATATTTCATCATATATATCATACAAAACTTATGACTTTTTTAAATTATGAAAGATAATAATTTTTTTATCTAGAAAATTTAAAATAATAACAGAAATATTAACAAAAAACGAAAAAAACTGTAATTTCAACAAGTTTTATTATTGCTTACCTAATTCTTTAGCATCATTAGCTTCATCAGAATTACTAAATATAAAACTAATTTCAATTCATAGAAGACAAATGGCAAAATATTATAAAGAAAATATTAAAAATAAAAATATAGATTTTATTTTAGAAGAACAAGAAAATGAAAAAAATAATTTTTTCAGATTCCCAATTCTTATTAAAACTGAACAATTATCGAATGAATTATATAAATTTATGAGAAAAAATAACATAATTTTATGAAACACCTGGTCACAAACTAATATTGCTCCAAAATGAAGCAACTTAGAAAAAGCATGATATATTGACTGATCTTGTAAGATAAGTGAAGATATAAGTAAACGAATATTAACATTACCAAATCATTATGGAGTAACCCTTTTTGACGCAGAAAGATTAGTACAATTATTAAATAATTTTACAAAATAATATGTATAAATTAATAGAAATTTTAGATAAACATACTTGGAATAATTTTATAATAGATTCTGATTTTGAGTTTTATTCTTTTTTACAATCTTGGCAATGGGGTGAATTCCAAGAATTAGCATGAAAAGAGATTATAAGATTTTGAATATATTTAGAAAATGAAATTATTTGAGTTTTTTTGGTAATTAAGGTTAGAGCAAAAAGATGAAATTATTATTTGGTACCACACTGACCACTTATAAAATGAGATTTTTTTGAAGTGTTATCATGAATTATGTTACATTTTGTAGATCATGCAAAAACAGACCACATGAGTTTTATTAGATTTAATTCTGCATTAAAAAATACACTTAAAAATAAAAAACAATTTGAGAATTTAGGTTTTATTAATGCTCCAATGCATGAACATGCTGAAGATACAAATCTACTTGACCTAACTATTTCAGAAGAAGATTTATTAAAAAATATCAAGAAAAAAAATAGATATTATATTAATAGGGCAATAAAAAACTGAGTAGAAATTAAAATGACTAATTCAATTCCTCATATTGATAAACTTATTGAAATGCATCATAAGCATGCAAAAAGATTAAATTGAAAAAATAGATATACTCCTTTTTCAACAAATTTCATAAAGAATTTATACAAGGTTTTTTGAGAAAATATTCACACAATTTCTGCATCATACAATTGAGACATTGAATCAATATTAATGACAATAAAATTTTGAAAAACTTGTGTTTATTATATTGCGGCATCTGCTATAAGGCACCCTAAATTTTCACCAAATTATTTATGTCAATGGTCTGCAATAAAAAATGCAAAATTACAATGATGTACAACCTATAATTTTTGGTGAGTATCACCTGACAATAATCCAAAACATCCAATATCATCAGTATCAAAATTCAAAAGAAAATTTGGCTGAACAGACTACAGCTTACTTCATACTCAAGATCTTGTAATTGCCCCCTTTAAATATAAAATTAACTGGATAATTGAGACATTTAGAAGAATTAAAAGGGGGTATTATTATAAAAAGCCAGAATAAAATATTTTTCATTGACATATAAGGAGTCTTAGTTATTATTTATAAAATTTATAAATAATAATTTTTTTATGAAAAATATACCTAATACATTTAATTATAATGAAGTAATAGACAAAAAAACTCTTAACACTTTTATTTTTGAAACATGATTAAATTCTTGAGAATCTCTTGACATAATATGTCCAAAAAAAATTAATTGATCGGATTTAGATAAAAAGTGATATTTTGAATCAGAATTTTCAATTGATAATAGAATTGATGCCTGGTGAGAAAATTATAAAGAAAATAATGTGATTTATACTCAAAGATTAAATTGAACAAAAGATCAAATTAATTTACCATCAATATGGTGAGGTTGAATGTGAATGGATGTATCATCATTATCATTATTAGAAGCAGCTTCTATAAGAAATTTTTCATGAACATGATTTAGTGTAACATCACATTTATCATCAATTTGAATGTGAGCCTTTAGATGAGATGATCTTTTTGAAAACAATTGAGAATGATTTGATAAATATGAATTACAAATTACAAAAGATTTTTATAAACTATTTTTTCTTGAATTATGATTAACTAGAAAACAAATTGTATCTCATTTTTTAAGGTGTGACGAAAATTTAAAATTAGATGCTTCATTTCAACCAATAAATAAATATTGAAAATTATTTTTAATGAAGGATTTAATTGCACTTTACAATGACATAAAATCAGCAAAAGAAAAATGATTATTTGTACCAGTTAATCACATGTATAAATCAACATGATATGTAGCATCAATCAAAGTAGCAGCATTAGCCTGAGCAGATGCTATTACAACATGAGCCTGAATTCCAAAAGATGAAAATAATAATTTAGTGCGTCCAAAAGATATTATATCAGATTTTTTTAAAGATATTTGAAAAACTAATATAAGAATTTCAGCTTTTTGATTAATAGTATCTATGACTTCACCATATGCCCCATGATATGATTATTATATAGATGAAGATCCAAGAAATGCTTGATGACATCAGTGAGCTACAGAAGGTATGTTAAAATTTAAAAAACGTGTTTGAAAAGAAAGTGTACTAAAAAGTCTTAGAAAAAGAGAAGGAATTGACGATAATACACCCATTTATGCTGGATGATGAATTTGATCATCTCATGAAATTAAGGATATGTTTAACATGTGATTTAATTGAGTTCAATTATGAACAAACTTTGCTGTATCAGAAGAAGCTAGAAATTGTGAATGAGAAGATTTCAAAAAAGCATTAATTTCATGAAATCATTATTGAAAAGAAACAGAAATTGATGAAATTGCTAAAAATGCTATTAAAAAATTAGAAGAAAATATAAAAAAAGAAATAGAAATATTTAGAAAAAAATTTGAGGACATATTACAAATTAAAAAAATAGAAAAAAAATGTGAAAAAGATCTATTATCATTAAATCTTGATTGAGTATCTTTTGAAGCTGTCATAAATAATATTGAGATAGAAATTTTTTGAACCAATAGTAATAAGTCTAAAAAATTAAACGAAGATGAAGAAATTATTTACAAAATGATATCTGAAGAATTATTTACAAAATACGAATGAAATATAGAAAATTTAAGAAAGGATTTAAGATTTTACTGAAATCTCTTAAAAGGGCTAAATGAATTTATAAAATTTGCTAATTTAGGTAAAATACCAACACATTTATTATTTGATAGTGTTGTTTGATTTATCGGGAGATTAAGAATAGAATGATGAGAACATAGATTATTAAATGAAACTGTAATGAATTCTGTAAAGTGTGTACAATGTGTTACTCATTGTATTTTGAGAAATACCTGAGTATCAGAAAATAAATGATCAAAATTCTGTATTTCCGATTCATTACGTATTTGAGATATTGATCGTGAAAAAAGTCTTGTTTTAAATTTTTCATGAAAAACAACATGTTTTTATCCAGAAATAAGACCAATAAAGGATATAATTCTTGCTTATATGTGAACAGAAGTTATTAGATAATATATTAGAAATATAGATTTTAAAATAAAATAATAAAACTAAAAAAAATAAGATTATTTCTAATCTTAATTTTTTTTGTAAATTTTTCATTACATTATCTCACTTCCAGCAACCAACTTACTTGTCTTACCCTCTAAATTTTCATTTAAATAAACTAGTTTTGAGTTATCACTATCTCATATATTTCAAAGTGTTTCAATTCTTGATGAATCAAGTAAGAATTGTAATACTTTTTCAGCGTTTAGTGTATCATCAGTCATTTTTATTAAATCTACTGATTCTTTAAATCAATCTGCAATCTTCATTCTTTGACCTGCCATACCTTCTCAAAGAAGTATTTTAGATTCTTTTTCTGCTTCTGCTTCCTTTACTTGCATTATCTTTTTAGCTTCTGCTTCATTTAATGCAGCTTCTTTAAATTTTTCAGTTTCAATAATTTTATTCATAGCTGACATAACTCTATCCTCAAGTTTTACATCTCTTACTTGAATAGAATCAAGTTTATAACCAAATGATGATAACTTTTCTCTTAATCTTGCTTCAATTGCTTCTCAAATTTCTTCTCTTTTTGCAAATATATTTTTATGAGTAAACGTAACTATCATTGCTCTTAATTGTTCGTCAATAGTAGCTCTCATCATTGTTTTTGGATCTTCTATAGAATATATTGATTTATATATATTACCCTCAACTGAATTATCTTCATTATCATTAACATAATATATAACATTTAATCCAATATACGCAGTAACATTATCCTGAGTAACTCATTCAACTTCAACAGGAAAGTTTTTTCTAAATAAGTCTTGCATTTTTGTTCTAGTTATAAAAGGAATAACTAAATTGAATCATTGTCTTAAAATTCATGTAAATTTACCAAAAACCTCCTTACTTCTAACTGTATTAGGTTTTACTATAACCACTCATGAAATATGTAAAAATAGGAAATATAATGTACCTATAACATATCAAGCACCATCTGGAATCATAAATAATCCAGCTCAAATTAACAACTCTATTGTCAATATAATTGCTCACATAAAATATATAATTAAAAAATAATATTTAGATTATATAATTATTTTCGAATTTCCAAAATAAAAATTGATAAAAATAAAAAAATATATATTATAACATATGTAAAATATTATTTGATAAAAAAACAAATATGTCTATTGAAGCTTGATCTCTAAAAGAAGAAGAAAATAAAAAAAAGAAAATTTCAGAAAAGCAACAAAAAGAAAATAATAGAAAAATTGCGGAACATCATAAAATTAAGGAAAAGATTTGAGTAGAAATCGAAGCAGAAGAAAATTTACTTGACTTAAAAGAGCTTGTAGAATTAGGTGTTATATCAAAGGAAACTGCTGAAAAAGTTGCTTCATGAAATGATATTAATGAGGAAGTAATTAATGATATTTTTGAAAAAATTGATGAATTGGAAAATATAAAAGATATAGATAAATATTTACCACCTGAATTAAGGATATCACACGATGATTATATAAAGGCATTACATGATGACATTTTTAGAGTTCAAATGCTTACAAAACTAGATTCAGCTTTAACTTTATTAGCAGAACAAATTAATCCTAATTCAACTGGATGAGTTAATTTATTTTCATGATTTTTAACAGTTTTAGATAAAAATCTTATTATCGTTCAAGAAAATACTATTGATGTAAAGGACTCTCTTCAAGAAGTTGAAAAAAAGAAATTTTGAAAGAAAAAGGATAATGGAACTCTATGGCAAAAATTTATAGATTTTATAAAATAATTATTTAGTAACTAAAAATATATATGTTTTCAATTATATGATGAATTTTTTGAACAATACTTGGTTCAGTTTCAAGTTGATATTACAAAAAAGCATTGACTCAATCAACATTATCTAAACCAATGTTTAAATTTTTTGTTTATTTGTTTTGAGCAATAAATATTTGAATTTTATTATACTTTTTTTGATTTGAAAAAGAAATTATAACTAATTATAAAATTTTAATTATACTTTTTTTATTAGCTTTTTCATGAGTATGATGATCAATTTTACATTTAGTAATCCTAAAAAATGCTAAACTATCCGAACTTCTTCCATATGAAGACTTAGATAAATTATTTGTTATAATTTTTTGATATTTTTTATTTTTTTGAACTAATAATGGTTCTTCTATAATTACACTGGCTGTAGCTATATTAACTTTAGTATTAGTAATTGCTTTTACAATAGATTTTAAAAACCTTAAAGTACCAAAAAATATTTGAATTTTAATTTTTTATAAATTACTTAGATCTGTTATAACATTAACTACATGATATGTCTTAATTTCTTACGAAAGTAGCACAATTTATACATCCAATTGGATATTTGAGTTACTAGTGTATATAATAATTATATTTGCAATGGGAGACTCTTTTAAATCTATAGCATCTCAAACAAAATGATTTTATATTAGTAGATTTAATGCAGTTTTTTTCTGAATAATCTCCTGAATAATATCTTTATTTTTAATTAAAGAATTATGAGTAATAGTATGAACATTATTTTGATTCTTGTGAATTGCTACAAGTATATTTTCAATGAAGTTAATCCTTAATGATTCTCCTACAAAAAAGCAAATTCTTCTTGCCTTGATGGTTATTCTACTAATTTGAATATGATATTTTTATAAATAATATTTTATATGTTTACAGCAATAATTGCTACTTTTATAAGCTGAATAGATAATATTTTCTGGAAAAAATCTTTGTGATACAATATCTGATGAAAAATGCATGATATTTTAAGTTACCCAGTAGCTTTTCTAATTATTATTTATTTTTTTTATAGCTGAATTGATCTATCAAAAGTTGATTATATATTAGCTGGTTCTGCTTTTATTCTTCTATTTATTGGTATTTTTAAAACTCAAATTCGGCAATGAATATATAGAGAAGAAAAAATTTCAGTAATAGTTCCATATACAAACGTAAATAAGGTTCTTTCAATTATTCTAGCTTTCTTTGTGTTTTCAGATGTTTCTAAAACATCACTTTTAATCACAATTTTAGCAATTATAGTAGTAATAATATTTTCTATAAATTTTAAGACCTTTAAACTACCAAAAAATATCACAAAAATGCTAATAGTAGAGACTGTTACTGCCTTAACATTAGTTTGGACATGATGGCTTATTAGTAATTATTGAGAAAAATTATATTTCATATTTTCATGAATCTCGTGAGCTTTTATTTTAATGATATTAATAACTATCTTATGAGAATTTAAAACTATTAAATGACAACCAAAAAGTTTTTGGATAAACAGGTATATATGATCAATTTGATGGTTTGCATGGTTTTTAAGTCTTGTAGTTATCAGTAATTTATGACTATCTGTTTCAATCATATTATCATTCTTTTGAATATGAATTACATTACTTTTAGCGTTTATTTTTTTGAAGGACAAACCTTCTAAAAAAGATCTATTATTAACGTTAATAGTAACTGTATTAGTTTGATTAGCTTTTTTATATAGATAGATATAATGTTCAACCTAACAAAACAAAAATTTAACAAATTTCCTGAATCAAACAGAAGCATGGTCTACTTAATGTGGATTTATGGATTTTGAAATCTTATTTCAACGCTATTTATTAGTATTTATGTTTTTAAATTAGAAACAAATATATCACATGTAATTAATTATAATATTTTATTTTTTGCAACTGTTTTTCTAGGATTTAGTTGAATTGGATACTTGTTTTCTATAGCAAAAATAAATATCAGAAATATGTATTATGTTTGATACATACTTTTCATCATTTCTTTTGTTTTTTTGTTTTTTTTAAAAGGAAATATTTTTTGAACTTATATATTCTGACTTATATATTGATTATGATTTTGAGCATTTCGGTGTGCAGTTCATGCAAATGAATTAGTAAATATAAAAGATAAAGACAGAGATTTTTTTTCATCAATGATATCTGCATGAGGAAATATTCTTCAAATTGTTACACCATTAATAGTTACAGCAATTTTTCTTATTGCAAATTATTTAAATATTAATGGATACCATATATTGTTTATAATTATTCCTATAACTTATTTAATTAGTTTTTTGTTTTACTTTTAATGTTTATTGATACATATTTTTTAGTCTTGCATTAATTATAATTCATCCTTTATTTCGTGTATCAGAACATGTTTATGATTTAAAAATTATGGATAGTATCAAAAATAAGAAATCAGACTTTTTTCCTTCAATGCTTTTAAGGGAAGTAAATATTGTTTCAGCAAGAATATCTACATTATTAGCTTGTTTGTATTTAACAACATATTATATAGATGATTTGCATTAATAAAAAATATAAATAATATTCAAATAATAAAATTAAATAAAATATGAACAACTTTAAAGAAAACAAAATATTTGTAAGACCAAACTTTTGGCAAGACATACAAAGCTCAAGTAAAAAATATGCACATATAATAATGATAGCTACAAAGCCTGATATAATTAAACAGGCTCCACTATACCTAGAATTAAAAAAGAGGGGAGAATTGGTGATTTTAGTGCATACAGGACAGCATTATGATTATAATCTAAGTAAGTGAGTACTTGCTGAGTTTGAGATGCATGTTGATTTAAATCTGAATATTTATGGAAAAATACATAAAAAATTTAGTCTTGTTATTGAAAGATTAGGTGATTTTTTAATTGATTTATCTGAAAATTATAAAAAAATTCCTGTTCCATACGTACATTGAGATACTATGACAGCTACAACTGCGGACAAAGCTGCTTTTTTAAATAAATTTGCAGTTGTTCATGTAGAAGCATGAATTAGAACATTTACACCAAGTCAAAAATTTTATCATAAATTATTTAATGATTATTCTGAGTGAAAATTTGATTGGGGTAAATATTATAAAAAATTACAAAACTTTGAAATATATGAAACTGGAAGTATTGAACCATATCCAGAACAATTTGATACTAGATGAATAGAGGCTTCAACTTGATTATTTGCTGCACCAGTTGAACTTTACAGAAAAACTCTAATAAATGAATGATTTCCTGAAAAACATATAAAAGTAGTAGGGAATACTGTGGTTGATGCTATTGAAATTTCTAGACAAAAGGTTTGTAGATCAAATGCATTTGAAAAATTTCCAAATATGAAGTGAAATGATTTCCTTTTTATAACTATTCATAGAAGAGAAAATACAGAAAAAAAAGAAAGATTTTTAGTTATTTATAATGCGATTAAAAAATTAATTGAAAATTGAGTATATGTATGTTTTTTATGACTATATGCCTCGGAATTTGCAATTGACAATTATTGATTAAGAGAAGATATTGAAAAATTAACTAAAAAACACAAGAAAAACTTTGCATATTGACCAGCATTATCTCATCACGCTGAAGTAATTGATATGATAAGTAAGGCCTGAGCTGTTGTTACTGACAGCTGAAGTATGCAAGAAGAAGCAAACATAGTTTGAGTACCATGTGTTACTGTTAGATTTTGATCTGATAGAACAGAAACTATCCTAGAATGAGCAAATATCATAGCTCCACCAATAAATTCTAATCTTATATATGATATAGTTAAATGAGCTATTGCAAACAAAAAAATGACGGAAAAAAATCACCTTTACTGAAAAGATGTATCTATAAAAATAGTTGATGAAGTACTCAAAATGCTAAAAAAAGACTGAAAACTATTTAAATATGATGATGAAAGACTTAATTTAGAACAATATTTTAATCGGAAAATTTAAAAAAATAATATTTATTTTTTTATTTTATACTATCCCTAAATTCTTCTAATTTATTTAGTGCAATATTGTAAGTTTGAATTTTTTTATCTAATACACTTGAGCTTAATTCAATTTCAAGTCAAAAAGTTTGATCAATATCTTTTTTTTCAAGATTTTCAAGCTTAATTTTTATTTTTGAAATAGTTTTATTTAGTACCTTAACTTTTAAGTTGCTTTTCAATTTTTGAAATGATTCATTTTCACTTAAATTTTGAATTTTTTCTGCCAACCTTTGTTCTATTACTTTTTTTATATTTTCATTAATAAAATCTCTATGTTCTTGAATTTTTGATTCTATATTTTCTACTTTTGTATTTAAAATTTCTTTTTTTTGAATAATATCAGTTTCAACATCACTTTGTTCATTAAAAATTTCAGTATCAAGCTTTATATATTCTAAATATTTATTTTTAAAATCTCAATCAATATAAGGAATTAATCACGAAAAAAACATTCTTTTTTCTTCAAGTAAGAGCTTTCTTTCTTCTAGTACTGGTAATCAATTTTCAGCATTTTCAAACAAAGCTAATTCTATTCTATTTTTATTTGTAATATAATTTTGAACTAATATCCTAATTTTACCTGACTCTACTAATGTTAAATCCTTTCTAAGAAAATTTTTCAATTCATAATTTGTATTTAAGATTTTTAAATCATTATCTAAACGATTATCTTCTTGATCTAGAACATAAATATTTTCTTTTAGTTCCTTAATTGTCTTAGATGAGTCCAAAATAGCTAATTCATCGTAATATGAATTAGAAATATTATAAAATCATATGGCAATCATTACCAATAATGTCAAAAAAAACTTAATAATAATGTCTAAATTAAAATTAAAGAAATTAGGGAAACGCTTAGAATTAATTGGCTTTAACCTATTTTTCCCTAACTTAAATATATAGTATTCATTATCTAAACAAATTCAAATTTATAATGTGAATTTATTGTGAAGATAAGTTATTACAGATATATCTTAAAAGTAAACCCCTTTCCCTTATCAGATTTTATTTCATGTTTCCAGCCATGCGAAATAATTATTTTACTTATAATACTTAATCATACTCATATTCACCTAGATTTAATATCTCAGCTTTTTTCAATATTACCTTGATAAAATTTTTCTGTTAAAAATGGAACCTCAGAATTTTTTATTCATACTCAATTATCAGAGAAATCTATATAATTCTTAGTAATAATTATTTTTAATAAAGTGTTTTTTCATGCATATTTTAAAAAATTTCATATTATATTATGAACTACTTGTATAAATAAATCCTTATCGATTTTTTTAACTAGATTATCATCTCATGTTACCTTAATTCTTTGCTTATTTTGTTTTAAGCTTTTTTTATGAGTTTCAGCTAAATTTTTAATTATTTCTGAAAGATTATGCTCTGTTGTAATTAAACTCAATTTTTTCCTATCATTCTTCTCATAATCCATTATTCTGTTTACAAGCGATATTAATCTAGTCATCTCACTAGTAATTGAATTAAGATTTTTTTGATCTAACCTAATAACTCAATCTGAAATTCATTCCAAATAACATTGAATAGATGTAATAGGAGTTTTTAATTCATGTGAAATATCTGCAAGTAGTCTGGATCTAATTTCTTCTTGCATATTTAGTTTTCTATTTAGCTTATTTATAGCCGATACAAGTAATCATATTTCATCTTTTTTATTATAATATTTTATTTGTATACTATTATCATCTCATATTATATTTTTACTACTAATTGCTTTTTTTATACTTTCTGTTGCGTCATTTATAGGATAAATTGTTTTCTTTATAAAAATCATTAATCATATAACTAAAATTATTATTGCAAAAATATTTGTAATCAACATAGAAATTGCCATTTTATTAACAAAATCATACTCTAGAGATTCTTTGTTTCTCAAAGCTTCTAAAACTTTAGAAAAATTATCAGTTGGAATAATTTCCTCAATATACTTTGGAGCAATACCACTTTTAACTAAATAATTTATTACTACATCAATATTTTTTTGTTTTGTAAGAGGAATTTTTCAATCATTATTTTCTAAAAGTTCAAAAAACTCTATTTCTGTATCAGTAAAAATACTATCAATATCATCAATAGTTTGCTTTTCAATAACGTTGTTAATATAATCAATTGTTATCTCATCTCTAAGTTGAATTTTTTCGTTAAGATAACTTGATAAATAAGAAGAATAAAAAACATAAAAAGCAATAATATTTATTCATGCAATAAATATTATACTTACCAATAAGGAAATAATAAATTTTTTAGATAATGTCATTTTTTTAATTTTCTATATATTAATTCTGTATCATTCTCATCTAATAGTGAGTATAAAATCTTTTATTCAAATTTTTCTTCTAAGATTTTTAATATGTGTATCAATAGTTCTATCATATATATATTTATCATATCAAATTATCTCTGTCATAATTGTTTCTCTTGTAACAATACCACCATTCTCATCAATTAATTTTTTCAATATATCATATTCATTTCATGTTAAAGAAATTGATTTCCCCTTTACTTTAACAGTTTTTTTACTTGTATTTATGACTACTCATCAGCAAGTTGTTTTATCACTATCCTGAGAATCATCAGAAATTCTTCTTGTAATTGTTTTAATTCTAGCAAGCAATTCTCTAGGTGAAAAAGGCTTAGCAATATAATCATCAGCTCAAATTTCTAATCAATTAATTCTATCAAGTTCACTTGACCTTGCAGTTAACATAATAATTGGAATACTTGAAAATTTTCTAATTTCTTCAGTAATTTGTATTCAATCTTTTCCAGGTAAATTTATATCCAAAATAACAATATCTGGATTTATTTTTTTCATTTTTTTAATTGCCTTATTTCATTCATAATGTAAAAAAACATCGTAATTTGAATTTTCAAGGTACAATTTTAGAGATGAAGATATTCATTTATCATCTTCTATTATTAATATTTTGTTCATATTTTTTATTACAAATAGCTATAATTAAGCGTATAATACCTTTTTTTAATTTTTTTTCAAATTAAATTTGCATTTTCTATAAAAAATAATAAAATCCTGTCTGTAAAAAACCTGTTTATTATTTAAATATCCAATATTATGGCTTTTTGACCAAAGAAAAAACATTCTAAATCAAGATCTAAAACTAGAACTAGTAACTGGACTAAATTAACTGCTAAAAAGTTAAAAGATAGAGTAATGTTAAATAAGGATGGTTCTGCTTTAGCTCATTTTGCTTCAGAAGATGGTACATATAATGGTAGAACTGTTATTACACCAAAAACAAAAAAATCTAACACTACTAGAGTATAATTTTAAAAAACCTCTCTCTTGAATTCTCTCTCCTTATCAGGAGAAAGAGGCTTCAAAATTTGTAAAACCTAATTATAAATATGGAAGTTAAGGTAAATAGAAAAAAAACTAGAAAACTTCTTTTTCAAGAATTATATTCTATGTCATTCAATAAATTTGACTCAAAATCTTTTAATGAGTCATTTTTTGACGAAGTGTTTTCTTTTACTAAGGACGAAAAATACCTTGAGGAAATGATTAAAATAATTACTTTTTATGAAAATTTTTTTATTCATGTATTAAAAAAACATTCTCCAAAATTTAAAATTGAAACTATGAGTTTATCCTATGTAATACCAATATATATATGATTAGCTGAAATGTTTTTTTTAACTGAAGAAATTCCATGAAAAGTATCAATTAATGAAGCGGTGGAAGTTTCTAAGGTATACTGAGATGATTCATCAAAAAAAGTAGTAAATTGAGTATTAAATAAAGTATTTAAAAATTATGAAGAATTAGTGAAAATAAAGAATGACGATTATAGTAGTATAAATGAAAGTTGTTTTAAAAATTAGTTATAAAAACTCTCTGAAATTTTAGAGAGTTTTTTAGAGAGTTTTTTCTTTACTTTTTAATCAAAAAAACTATTATAGAAAAAGTAAAATAATATTAAAAATTATACAAATAAATGGTTATTCAAAAAAAGGCAATAGAAAATCCAGCATTAATTGAAAAATTTGAGAAATTATTGTCTGATTTAAAAATAAAACATAATAATATTTCACCATATATTTTAGCATTCATTCATAGGTCAGTAGTAAATGAAAGGGCTAATTATGCTCCAGAACACAATGAAAGACTGGAGTTTTTATGAGATGCCGTTTTGGAACTTGTTATTACTAATAATTTATATAATGATTATCCAGAAAAAACTGAAGGAGAATTAACTGATATAAGAAGTGCTCTTGTAAGATGAACAAATTTATCAAAGATTGCACGACAATTAAATTTTTCTGAATATTTAATACTTTGAAAATGAGAAGAAATGACTGGTTGAAGAACAAATGATTATTTGTTAGCTAATGTAGTAGAGTCTATTTTATGAGCAATTTATTTAGATTTATGAATAGAAAAAGCGACGAACTTTGTAGATAAATACATTTATCCAACAATTACTAATATCCTAAAATATAATCGTACAAAAGACTTTAAAACTACAATTCAAGAATTTGCACAAGCAAAATATGATATAACACCATCATATAAGGTAATAAGTGAATCATGATTAGATCATAATAAAACCTTTAAAGTTTGAGTATATCTAGATAAAAAACTTATTTGAAAATGAATTTGAACTAGTAAGAAAAAAGCTCAAGAAAAAGCTGCAGAATCTTGATTTAATAGTATAAATAAATAAAAAATGATTATTTTAATGGCAATTATAGTTTTATTAGAACTAATATCATATATAGTAATATTTGATGTTATTTTATCATGGTTAGTTTTATTAGGTATAAGATTTAGACCTAAATTTATTGCTGACATCATAAATCCTCTATATAAAAGTGTAAAAAAAATATTACCTACTGCTTTTTGACCTCTAGATTTTACCCCTATCATAGTAATAATACTTTTGATATTTTTAAAATGAGTGATTTTTATTCTTTTTCCAGAAGTTCAAGTTGAGTTTAGTAAGTTAATTAAATAGAATAAATGAAAAAAAATGTTGATTATAAATTATTTTTTATAGTACTTATACTGATTATATTCGGGATGATAATGATTTCATCAGTATCAGTATATTCATCATTCAGAGTAACAAACAAAATGGCAGAAGCATGATTTATAGAAAATGCTTACAATTATTTTTATGTACTTAGAAATATTTGACACGTAATTATTTCTATGATTATGTTATGAGTTATAGTAAAAATAAAATACAGTTTTTTTGAAAAATATTATAAACAAATTTTTGGTTTTTCAATTATGTTACTTATTATTGTTTTAATATTATGAGCTACATATAAATGAGCAAGATGATGGATAAGTATACCATGAGTTCCTTTCAATATTCAACCAACAGAATTTTTAAAACTTGCTCTTATTGTATTTTTTGCATCATTCTTAAAAAAATATAAATGACACCTTACTGATTTTAATAATTGATATTTACCATTCATGACTTTTTTATGAATTGTAGTTTTTTTAGTATGATTACAGCCAGATTTTGGTACTATAATGGTCATTGTACCAGTTTCAATAATTATGTATTTTTATGCATGAATAAATATTAAGCATTTATTAGTAACAATAATTGTATGATTTTTAATGATTCTTACTATCTATTCTATATGAAATTATGATGAAAAAACTGGTAAAAATTTAAATACCTTAGGTTATGTCACTCAAAGAATTGATAACTTTCTTGCAGATAATGAAGAAGCAATAAACAAGAAAAAGATAAACTATCAAACAGAACAAGCTCTTATAGCAATATGAAGCTGATGATTTACATGACTATGATTTGGTCAGTCAATTCAAAAATTTTGATATCTACCAGAAGTACAATGAGATTTTATTTTCTCAGTAATAATTGAAGAATTGTGATTTATATGATGATTAGTACTTATGTCAATGTACTTATATATATGATATAGATGATTTTATATAGCATCCAGGGTTTCTGACTTATTTGCAAAATATTCAGCTGTATGAATTTCTTCACGGATATTAATACAAGCATTTATAAATATATGAGTAAATCTAAATATAGTTCCTCTTACATGAATTACATTACCATTTATTAGCTACGGTTGATCGTCTCTACTTTCTTTAGTGCTTTGATTAGCTTTACTATTAAATATATCTAGATATGTAAATGATAACAATCAATTTGAAAGAGTAAATAGAAGTAAATTTATGTTTTAAATAATAATTATGACATTAACTCCGGCAATGGCACAATATTATGAATTAAAAGA
>CAZGNU010000030.1:0-19909 GCA_964527325.1 uncultured Candidatus Peribacteria bacterium
ATTTAAAATACCATCTCAAATATCATTAATTTGAGTTATTTCTATTTTTTTTTTCTCTTGTGTATATTCTTCTGAAAGATCATCAATTATTTCTGTTTTTGTATTAGTTCATTTACCAAAAGTGTAATAGTCATTGTGAGTAATTCATTGTCATATTAACATTACTTTTAAAGAATATGTTAATCATATTCACAGTCAGAATAATAAAAGAATAAATAATATAATTTTTTTTAGTTTTTTCATATAATATTAATAATTTATTGTAGAAAGATGTAATTAAATATATAGTTTTATATATAAATTACAAATCTATTTTTTTAAAATTATATAATTTAATCTAAACACTATCATCATAGGGATCTAAATGCAAAGTAATATTCCATTCGCATTTCTGATCAATTTTTGGGATTTCTTCTTCTATTATGTCTCCTATATCATGAGCTTCAAGTAAAAGCATTTTTTTATTAAAAACAACGTGAACCTCTACAAATTTTGTTTTTCACATTTGTCTTGTTTTAAGAAAATGATAACTAGTAACTCTTTTATGTCACATAATAATTTTTTTAATTTTTTTAACTTCTTTTTTACTAATAGATTGATCCATTAAATATGAATATCAGGTTTGTATTAATTCGAATGCTGAAAAAATAATATAAAATGATATAATTATTCAAATAATTGAATCAATAAGATAAAATCCTGTAAAATGAATAACTGCTAATCAAATCAATATTCATGCATTTGAAAACAAGTCTGTTTTATAATGTAGAGCATCAGATTTAATCACTAAATTATCAGTTTTTTTAGCAACATATTCTAAGAAATATACAAGAATTCATGTAATTAAAACAGAAATAATCATAACAAGTACAGATTCTCATAAATAAGAAATAGTTTCTTTATTTATAAATTTTATAATTGAAACATATAAAATATAAAATCCAGAACCAGTAATAATTAATCACTCAAAAAGTGAAGCAAGAGCTTCTATTTTTCATCTTCAATAATTATACTTACTATCAGGTTCTTTTTCTGCTCTAGAAACTGCAAAATAGTTAAATAATGAGACAAATAAATCAAGCAGTGAATCTATAGCACTTGAAAGTACTGCGATAGATCAACTCATTAATCAAATAATAAATTTTATTATTAACAATAAAAATGCTGTTAATGAGGAAACTATTGTTGCAGTTTTTTGTAATGACATAAAAAAATAACTTACGATTAAATTGTAAGTTATTTTAGTTATTTATTTTATAAAAACAATAAAAATTAATTGTTAACATTAGATTCTACAATATCATTAATATAATCTCTAAATTCATCTGATAATCAAATAAATTCTACTCAACATCTAGGAATTGAAGATGTTTCTTCTGATAATATATAATTAACTTTTCATATTGAATTTACTATAACATTATTAAGTTGAAAAGTTAATCACATAACATCTCATACAGATATATCTCAAATTCAATAAGCAAAACCATCATTTGATTTAGAATCTCAAATTTTATCAGATTCTACAGCCATTCATCAAGCACTAATATTATGCAAATCACATATTTCAAAATCTCAACTTTTTAAATGTTCACATCAAACAGTAATAGCTTTTGGAGACATTTTACATATTTCAGTTCACAGTATCCTTGTAGGTCTATTGTTCATATTTTATAATTACTTTTATATTATATTATTGTTATATTTAAATAATACTTATTATCAATATTTTATTAAAAATAATATAACTTTAATTAATACCTTGAAGATTTGCATAAACAATATCTTTAATAAATTCTCTATCTTTTTGTTTTATTTTTGTAATTTTTACTCAGAAATATATTTCATTAGTATCTTTATCTCTCTTTGATTTATGTGCAATTTTTCATAACATAGAGATTCTTCTTTTTTTAAATTTTGAATTATTATCAATACTTAAAAATTCAAAATCTAATTCTACTTTTGAACCAACATCTCTATAAATATCATCATATGAAACTATTTTTAATCAACTTTCACTTATACTTATTATATTATCTGTATTAGCAATCATACTATTTCAAGAATTTATACATGTACCAGATGCCATATATCATAATTTATATAAGTCAACTCTTGCTGATCTTTCACTCTCTATTTCACTATCATCCATAACTAAAGTAGGTGTATTTTCATCAATAGGTTTTCATACAATATTATGAGAATCTTTTTTAGATGATTTTTTAAAAATAAAATTTTTATCTTTTTCAGATATATTTTCAAATTCTACTCAATAATTAATAATTGATTTTTCCTGTGTCTCTCTTATGTTTTTAATTCTAGCCTTAACTTGAATATGACGTTGATTTGAAATAAACTCTAATTCAATCCTATCATTAAAAGTTCAAACATATTCCTTTGATCTAATTCAAATTCATTCAATAGAAATATCAAATCATTCCATTTTAAAATTTTCATCAGTTTCTTGGTTATAACACAATACAACTCAATTATATTTCATTCTAATATATTCACGACCACTCTCTTCAAATAAATTTCAATCCATTTCAATTTCACCATCTAAATTTCTTTTTCAATCTTCTATATACAATACATCATTTTTTATTTCATCTACAACAGAGTTTGTATCATTAGAAACTTCAATATTTTTATCTAATCAATGCTTCTCTAATAGCTCATCAGATATAACTATTTCACCATTTTCATTAGCCATAATATTCATAAATTAAAAATTAAATTTAAATTATTATCGTTATTTTTTCTTATTTGTCAAGTTTTTCTGTAATATAAAAAACCTTATCGCTAAGGTTTCCTATTTTTATATAAAATATTTTATAATATTTAAGCTACAAAACCTAAATACATTAATAATATTCAAAGAATTGTTATACTAAATCATACAAGTGAAAAATGTTTTTTGTGAGCTATTGCTTTTGTCATTCAGTTAAATGATTTTGGAAATAATATTAATGCTATTCATTTAATTAATGCAAGAGATCAAATTACTGCTACTAAACCTTCTCTTGTCATGGTAAAATTACAAAAAAAGTTTAACAATACAAAACCTACAACTAAAGCAGTATATCAACCAAAAAACATAATAGATTTTGATTTTGGTAATTCTTTTAAAAGACTCATATAATATTTTTTGTTTATAAGAAAAGCAACACCAAAAACAAAATATAAAATTCCTAGCAACCTGATAATATCATTAGCACTCATAATAAAAAAGTAAAAAAATAAATATTACATAAATATTATAATAACATTAACTTAAAAAGCCAATTTTTTTAAAAAAATTGGCTTTACAAACATGACTATTATTTTTTAATTCACTTATATTTACCTCTTCATTTATATTCAATTTCAATTGGTGTTCCAAAAAATCAAAAATTGTCTCTGATTTTGTTTTCTAAATATCTTTTATATGAAAAATGAAAATGATTTGGATTGTTTACACTTACTACAAACTTTGGTGGATTAACATCAGCTTGTGTTCAATAATAAATTTTTGGATTATGTGATTTTTTATTACCAGTTGGTGGATGTTTGTACACAACTTGTTCAAGAAAATTATTAAATATTCATGTTTTAACTCTTTTAAATCTTTCTACTTTTATATTACTAGCAGCATCTAATATTTCATCAACTCTTTTTCTATCAAGTGCTGAGGTAAATATAACTGACACCCAAGGTAAAAACTCTATTTTTGATTTAAGATAATCAATATATCTATTCATCATTTTTTCTTTATCTACTCATGGTTTAGCTAATACTAAATCCCATTTATTAATAACTATTACAAGTCACTTTTTTTCATCTAATGCTTTATTTATAATAGATAAGTCTTGATGTACTATTCAATCAACTCAATCAATTATTACAGCAATTATATCAGCTCTAGTAATTGCTCTATTTGTTCTCATAACTGACCAATCTTCTATATTTCTAACTCATATTTTTGAAAGTCTTCTTACTCCAGCAGTATCTATTAATACAAAATCATTATCATTATATTTAAATTTTGTATCTATACTATCTCTAGTAGTTCCACTAAAGTCCTTTACCATCACTCTATTTTCTCAAGTAATTGCATTTATTATACTAGATTTACCTACATTTGGCCTACCTACCATTGCAAGTTTTACAAAACTATCATCTATTTCTTCATGTTCATAATTAAGACCTTTTGATGTTAAAAATTTTGCTACAAATTTTTTAATATCTCTTATTCAATCATTATGTGAAACTGAAATAGGGAAAAATTCTAACCCTTCTCCAAATCAAGCTAAAGAATATGCTTCCATTTTTTTAGCTTCATTATCAGCTTTATTAGCACAAATTATTACATCTTTTATTTTATTTTCTCTTAAAACTTTCAATACCATTTCATCAAGTTCAGTAGTTCTATCATACTCTATTAACCAAATCAAAAGATCACTATTAGCAATAGATTTTTCTGTCCTTTCAGCAATATCCTTAGAAATTTCATCTGTTTTATTTGAAAAATCTAATCCCCCAGAATCAGACATAATATAAGTCAATCCGTTTTCCTCATCGTTATACTCATACTCAGAAATATCCCTAGTTGTCCCCTCCTCATCTGCAACTATAGCTATTTTATGACCAGTATACATATTAAAAAAACTTGATTTCCCAACATTCGGCCTACCTATTACTGTAACTTTTGCTAACATGATTTTTTTGATTATTTTTTATTAACAGAAGGATTATATTGATTTTCTAAAAAAAACAAGTTTAAACTAAAACTTACCATTCCTCCTCAACAATACATAAATCAAAACCATGAAAACAGAACTACTAACTAATAACAAAAATACAAACTGCATATCATCAGCATATGGTAAATCTACATTCATTCCGTAAAAACTTGTTATAAGTGTTAAAGGGAGCATAAATGCTGAAAAAACTGTAAGAATTTTAATTACAAAGTTAGTTTTGATATCTATCATAGATTTGAAAGTGTCTTCTATACTTTCAATATGTTCATGAAGCATATTTATTTCATTTATTATTTGTTGAAGCTTATCCTCTAAATCTTCAAAATATACTTCTATTTCTCAAGAATAAATTTCATTTACTGTTGTTTCAAGTTGTTTAAATACACTCTTTTGTGGTGTAAACATATGTTTTAAAAGTATAATATTTCTTTTTTTAATTAAAATATATTTAACAAGAGAACTATTATTATCTCAATCAAAAATCTGTCATTCAAGTTTTTTTAAATCATCAGTTATTTTTTTTGTAACCCTAAACATCTTTTCAAGCATTGCTTGAGTAATTTCATAAAGAATGTAACCAGTAGAAACTTTTATATCTTTTTTTCTAGTATTTATTTTTATATTACTAAACTTTTCAAAAATATTATCAACATGACTTCATGAATGATCCCTAAAAGTAATCAAAAAATTTTTTCATAAAAAAATTTTAAACTCATTTAAATTATATTTTTTCTTTAAAATATTATATTTTGGAAAATGCAATATAAGAAATGAATAAGCATCATAATTATCAATTCTAGCTCTTTGATTTCATTCTTTACATGCTTCAATATCAAGTTCATGAACTTTGTATTTATTTACAACAGCTTCTTTTTCTTCAGGTGTTAATCAAACAGCATCTATCCATTTAATTCAACCAAGTTTTAATTCTCTTAACATTAATTAATAGTTAATTTTATAATCTTATTAATTATATAAAAAAATACTCAAAATCAAAAAAATATTAATAAAATTAAGTATTTAAAAGAAAAAACATGTTTTTTTTTGACTGACACAAAAAAATATAGTAAAATTAGTTCATGTAGTTTTATTTCATTAAAAAAAGACAAATGCCTACTCTTTCTTACCAAATATTTAATAAACATATTAAATTAAGTGATAAAGTTATCGTTAAATTTATTAAAGAAATTGAAAAATTATTTGAAAAATTTAAAGAAGATAATGATATTGATAATCTAAAAGTATTAAAAAATAAATTAACTAATCTTTTAGAAGAAAATCCAAAAAATCTTTCAAAAACATCAAAAAAAGAATATAAAATCATTGAAGATTTAATATATGATTTTGATACATATATTGAAGAAGTAAACAAAAAAAGAGAAAAAGCAAAACTAATTGATGTAGTTGAAGAAGTAGAAAGACATTATAAAAAATGTGATTCTATTCCTAATAGCAAAAAAGATAAATATTTAGAATATTGTGTTAAAAAGAAAAAAGTAGCATATGAAAAAGAATTAATAAATCTTCAACTAGAATTATTAAAACTTCAAAAACATATAAAAGAAAATTGAGAAAAATTATTAGTTATATTTGAGTGAAGAGATGCTGCAGGTAAATGAGGTACAATTAAAAGATTTACTGAATATTTAAATCCAAGATGAGCTAGAGTAGTTGCACTTGAAAAACCTTCTGAAATTGAAAAAACTCAATGGTATTTCCAAAGATATATTAATCATCTACCAGCAGGTTGAGAAATAACTCTATTTGATAGATCATGGTATAATAGAGGTTGAGTAGAACCAGTTATGTGATTTGTATCAGAAGAAAAATATAATACATTCTTAAAAAATGCACCTAAATTTGAAAAAATGCTAGTTGATTCATGAGTAAAAGTAATAAAATTTTACTTTTCTGTATGAAAAGATGAACAAGCAAGAAGATTTGAAGCTAGAAAATATAATCCATTAAAACAATACAAACTTTCACCAATCGATCAATTATCACAACAATTATGGGAAAAATATACACTTGCAGAATACAAAAACTTTACAAATACACATTCAAAACATGCTCCATGGATATTAATAAACAGTAACGACAAGAAGAAAGCAAGAATTAATGCTATTAAATACGTATTAAACCAATATGATTACGAAAATAAAACAGATAAGAAAAACTTAAAATTAGATGATGAAATAGTAAGTGATTGAATTACAAAAGCTAAAAAATTATCTAAAGAAATAGATGTTAAAAAAGATTTATTTGAGTAAAAACAAAAAGACTCTTTCCTAATAGGAAAGAGTCTTTTTTATATTTTAAAAATGAAAAACATCCATTATTTTACCATTAATCATTAAATTATCTGCTTCAGATAAAATAATTGGTTTATGATAATCATCCTTTGATTCTGGTAAAAGATAAATATCATTTCAATCTCTTTTAAATTTTTTCAAAGTTGCAGCTCAATTTACAATAAATAAAAATGCATCACTAGAATTTGTAGTTGTTTCATCTTTTTTTATTAAAACATAACTTCAATTATCTATTGTTTTTCATTTTACTTCAAAATTATTCATACTTGTTCACTCAACTCTCAAAATAAAATAATTTTGATCATCTCAAGAAATTATTTTCTTTGAAATTGGTAAAACTCAATAACTTGATTCACTAACTTCTTCTAAAGGTGTACCAGCATTAGCATAACCTAAAATTGGAATATTTAAAGTAGATTGAACTCAAACATTATTTCATAAAATTATTGATCTGTAACCTCTTCATCTAGTTAAAAATCACTTTTTTTCTAGAGCCTCAAGATATTGAACTACTCATCTTTTAGATTTTTGTTTCAATATAACTGTTAACTCTTCGATTGTAGGAGCTTTAGCATTTTCTCCTATGTACTTAGTAATCACATCAAGTACATTTTGTTGTTTCTCTGTAAGCATTTTATTAAAATTAAAAAATAATATACTCTGAGTATATACTGGTTTTTTTATATGTCAAACTTTTTTTGTAAAAAAAAACTAATTATGATAAAATAATTATAATAAAAATACTTCTTGAAAAGTAGAACCAAAAGTTACCAATCTAGAAATAAAAAATGAGAGAAAGAAAATCATACTCTAAGCATAGAATTAGAAAATAATAATAATTTTATAACTATAAAAATAAATTAATATGACAATAAGTAATACACCTAAAAACGATATTGAAAATAATATTGTAGAAGATTTTTTCAAAATACTAATATCAAAAGAATTATTTCATAGAGACTATTTCGAAGTTTACTATAAAACATTCTTAGATAATGATTGAGTATTTAATGAATGAGAATTTGAAACAAAACTAGAAGAAATTTTTGATTTAATTTCAGAAAATGATGCTACTTTTATTAGACCAAATAATTCAATTTTAGATGAAGAAGTAATTGAAAATATAATAATAGAATATTGAAACTGATATGAATGATTAGAACAATTCTCTGAAGATTTATTAAATTACATGGAGTGAAGAATAATAAAAATGGAGCTTGATATGCAAATTAGTGAACATGAAATCAATGAAGTAAAAAAATGAATACATCAATATCTAGTACAATACTACAAACAAGCATTCTTCCATGAAAATGTACAAATTTCTATTGAAGAAGTAGTAAAAAAAATAGATGAAGTATTACACAAAAAAAACTAGAAATTTTCTAGTTTTTTTTCTTTTTTCTCCTTTATTATCTCCATTACATGATTTTTTATATCTTTTACCTTGTGTTTAATTATATGTTTTCTATGAAGATTGGAAAATAAATACACTATTCATTTTCTTAATTTTATAACATGCCTAACTTTTTTACCTGGAATTATTAATAATATTCAAACTACTAACATAAATACTCACACAAATAATGATCATGGAAATATTGGTAAAAGTATTGGAACACCTGAAATTGATATCAGAAAAAATCAAATAACTAGTCTAAAAAAGAATGGTATTTGTATTCCGTGTCTGATATAATTAAAAATTTTATGTTCCATTTTTTTATAAAAAAAATTGTAACTACTATCATTATACTACTTTTTTAAAAAATAATCTAAAATTTTAGTGTATTTTAAAATATGTTTTTATTATTTTTTTTGCTTTTAGAAATATTTAGTATATATTTGGTATATATTTATATGTAACTTAATATTTTGAAATTTAATAAATCTAAGAAACTATTTGCCCATATTGATTGTGATAGCTTTTTTGCAGAATGTGAGATTCTTAAAAATCCTAAGCTTAAAAATAAATATGTGATAGTATGAAATGAGATTGTAATTGCTTGTAATTATAAAACAAAAGCACTAGGAATAAAAACAGGAACTCCTGTATGGGAAGCTAAACGTATACTTAAATGAAATTGAGTTTTTTTATGATCTAATCATACCTATTACACTCATATTTCAAATACATTAATGAAATATTTGAAAGAAAATACATTATCTTTAGAACCATTTTCTATAGATGAAGCATTTTGTGAAATAACATGACTAGCTGAAATGAATAAACTGTCTTTAATAAATTATGTAAAAAAATTACAAGCAGATATATTAAAAGTAGTTTGAGTTCCAGTTTCTATATGAATAAGTAACACAAAAATAAAAGCTAAAATATTTTCAAAAATAAATAAACCTTTTTGAGTATATATTTCAACTAATACTACGCAAGACAAAAACATTTTTACTTCATTACCATTATCTATAGTTCCCTATATTTGAACAAAAACCCAAGCAAAATTTAAATATTCATGCAATAATGTATATGATTTTATAAATCTAGGGTACTGGAAACTAAAAAAGATGATTTGAAAAAATGCTACTGATTTATGGCTTGAACTTAGCTGAGTAAATGCTTTTGTAGTAAAAAAAAGTAAAACTACGAAATCTATGAGTAGATGAAGAAGTTTTAATAAAAATATTACAAATGATAAAGATTATTTAAAAAACCAACTTATATTAAATTTTAACTGGCTTTATGAAAAATTTGTAAATAAATGATTTGAAATCAGAACTGTATCAATATTTTTAAGAGATAAGTCTTTTAATACACACATATATAATTATAATTTTTTAGATCATACATATATTAGAAAAAATATATTAAAAACCATTTTAAATCTTTTTGAAGAAAACTATAAAAAAAATACTCTGTACAGAAGTACATGAGTAATTTTTAGTAATTTTAGGAGTTATAAGCCTCATCAAACAAGTATCTTTGATAAAACTACTGGAGATAAAACAAATCATTTAAAATTAGTTAAAACAGTAAATAGGATAAATAATAAATATTGAAGTCATAAGTTATGATTTTGAACTTGTTTGTTGTGAAAAAATTTTGATAGTAAATTAATGATTAGAAAATAATTATTTTTAATTTCAATAAGAAAAAATATTTATTGTAATATTTAATTTTCAGATTATAATTTTATACAATATACTAAATTAAAACAACAATGAAAATACTAATAGTAGAAGATAATGAACTACTTTCAAATAATATCGTAACTTATTTAAAATTAAAAAAAATAGAAACAAAACAATTATTCTCTTGATCTGGAGTAAATTATGAACTTGTTTCAAATAATTATGATGTAGTTATTTTAGATATATGATTACCTGAAATTGATTGAATAGAAGTTTGTAAACAAATTAGAAATAGTGGAAAAAATATTCCAATATTAATGCTGACAGCTAGAAATAAAATTGCTGATAAAATGTCATGATTTAATGCTTGAGCAGATGACTATTTGACTAAACCGTTTGAATATGAAGAATTATTAATGAGAATAAATGCTCTTGTTAGGAGAGATTATACAGTTAAAAGTGAAAATATAAAACTGAGAGAAAATATAGAAATAAATCAAAATATAAAAAAAATAAAAAAAGATTGAAAAGAAATTCACTTAAGTCATTTAGAAACAGATTTATTGATATATTTAATTCATAATAAATGAAAAGTTATATCTAAAGAAAAAATATATCTAAAAGTTTGGTGAGAATATGATGATTTTAAAATGAGTAGAAAAGTTGATGTTTATGTGTGATATTTAAGAAAAAAATTAGGTAAAGAAATAATAAAAACAATAAGGTGAGAATGATATATAATTAATTAATATAAATGGAAAATTATAGATTATTGGAAAAACATAGAAAAAAATTAAGTGCATATTTTGCATTATTTATACTTTTATCATTATGGTTTATAGAAGCTATTTTTTTGGGTTCAACATTTCTTTCAAATAATTTTGATTTAGAAGATAAACTAGAAATGAAATATGAATGAGTAGTAAATATTATTAATAATTTAGAAAATTATACTCTCAAAAATAATAATTCAACAGTAAAAACTATTCTAGAAAAATCTTTAAACTGAGTAACCATATTTAAAAACCAGAAAAAAATATTATGAGATATTAATTCTTATGATTTATGAAACAATCACACTATATTAAATAGTAAAAATTATAAATATTATCAAAAAATTTATAAAAAAAATGAAAATAATTACAAAATAATTATAAAAAATGAAAATGAATATTCATATTATAATTTATTCATGCAATACATATATTTCGGAATATTTTCTCTACCATTTTTTGTAATATTTTTCATAATTTGATATATTTTTGTTTGAAAAAATTTAAAACCAATAAAAGACACTATTGATTCTTTAGAGACTTTTAGTTGAAATATAAACCATGAAATGAAAACTCCTCTTACAGAAATTATTTCAACCCTTAGCCTTACAAAAGAAACTAAAAATAATTACAAGCAAGCAATTGAAAATAGTTTAAGTTCAGCAAAAAAATTAGATAAAATACTTGATTCAATGCTTTGAATAATAAATATTGTAGATTCTTCATATATAAAACAAGAAGTAAATATTATTAATACAATTAATGAAATAATAAAAAATAATGAAAAAGAAATATTAAAGAAAAATATAATTATAGAAAAAGAATTTAATACTAAAAAATATTATATATATTCAAACAAAGAACAATTAATAATATGTGTCTGAAATATAATAAAGAATGCAATAAAATATTCGCATGATAATTCAAAAATAATAATAAAATTTGAAAATAAAATATTACAAATAATAGATCAATGAATATGAATAGAAAAGAAAAATTTATCTAATATATATAAAAGATATTTTAGGGAAAATTATTCAAAAGAATGATGATATTGATTATGATTAGCTTTAGTGAAAAAAATAACCCTTATAAATAAATGGTGAATTGACATTAAAAGTGAAAAAAATAAATGAACAAATGTAACTTTAATATTTAATTAAAATAATATGAAACTTAAAACAATTATATTTACTATAAGTTTAGCAATTATATCATGATGTTCTTTTATTAATGAAAATAATATTAAAGAAAATGAAAATATTGATGTAGATGATTTTATAAAAGAACAAAGTAAAACATGAATTACAAAAATAGAAAACACAGATACAGAAGCTCAAAAATTTGAAGATGAATTTGATAATTTAATTGATATATTATTTGAAGTTTCAAATTAAGCTAAAATTCTTACACTTTTCTTACACTTAATTATTATTATGCAATTAACCTTTATTTTAAGGTTATATTTTATATGTTAATATTTTTACTTATGAAAAATATGAAAAGTATAGCATTAACTATCTTACTAGTTACTGCATTAGGTTCTACATTATTAGTTAGTGCTGATGATTCATCATCAAGTACAGGTACTACTATAACAGCAGAAAAAAGAAGAGCTAACATTATAGAAGCTAGAAAAAAAGCTAGAGAACACTATATGGAAACTATGAAAAAAAGAAGAGAAACTAGATCAAACTTTATTTCTACAATGAAAGAAAAAAGAAATGAAGCAAAAGATAATTTTAAAGATTTCAGAGAAGAATCCGGTACGGCAAAAGAAGCATTTTCTAATCTTTCTGATGAAGAAAAAGAAGCAGTAGAAGAATTAAGAGATGAACATAAAGAAGCGGTAGAAGAATTAAAAGAACAACTAAAAGATGATGATCTTACATTAGAAGAAAGAGAAGCATTAAGAGAAGAATTAAAAGAATTAAATGATGATTACATCGAACAATTAAAAGAATTATTAAAAGATAATGAAGAAGCTTTAGCTTGGATAACAGCAAGAGAAGAATTAAGAGCAAATAATCAGGCTTTAAGAGATGAAGCAAAAGAAGCAAGAAAAGAATTTAGAGCAGAAAGAGCTACTCAAATTGAAGCTCAAAAAGAATATTACTTAAATAAATTAGCTGCTGTTATACCTAGAGTTTCTGATGAAAGACTAGAAAGTATTAGTAAAAAAGCTCAATTAATGATTGAAAAGATAGAAGCTAATTCAAAACTAACTGATGAAAAGAAAGATGCATTAATTGCTAAAGTTACTGCTCTAATCGAAATATTAGATGAAGAAATAGAAAGTAGAGAAACTGAAGAAGAAGATGTTGATTTAGATGATGTTTTAGATGACGATGATACAGGTGAAGATGAAGAAGATGATGAAGATGAAACTGGTACTGGAACTACTACAGGAACTTGAACTACAGAATAATTTCAACAACTTGTCAAAAAAGAGCTATTTTTAGCTCTTTTTTTGTTATTTTATAAAAATATGTTATAATAAATAAGTAAAATAAATATAAAAAAATGTGAAAAGAAAATCTAAATAATATTACACATTCATGATTAGAAACTACAGACACAAAATCTGTAGTTTCTAATCATGTAAACAATGTTTCAGATGTAATTCATGATATATTAAATTTTAACCAAACTAATCCATTAATTAATAAATTATTAAATGAAATTGAAAAAAACACAAAAATAATATCCTTAGAAACAGATACTAAAATAATAATATGATTTGATTTTATTTTACCAAATTATTCAAATTTTAAAAATCTTTGAAAATCATTTACTAAAAAAATATTTAATAAAACTATTTTTCTTATTGTAAAACAAATATTAATAAACCTATGAATAAAATGTAAATGGGAAACTAAAGATAAATATAAATGAAAAATGATAAAAACATGAGTAGATAGTTCATGAAAGTGATCACAAAAAAGAGAAATAAGATTTGTATTTTCTGATGATTTAAAATACTTGAAAGTAAATTGAATAAAACCAATCGATGAAACATATGACAACTTAACAAAAAAAATAAATTATTGAAAACAAAAATATGTATTTATAAATACCGATACAAAAATTTTAGAAATATTTAATTTAATATATTGAGTAGATTGAATTGATGTTTATTGAAAAACAATAAAACACAAAAAAACTTTAACTATAGGTAATGGTATAAGTATAGAACAATACACTTGAACAAAAAATCATTCATATTATTCTACATTAGATTGATTTATACAAAATAATAATTGAAATATTTCTATAACAGATGTTATTTCTGTATGAAAATTAGATTTTGATATAAATTTAGAAGAATTAAATAAAAATCCTTTAAAAATAAAAGTAAAATCAGATGTTGTTTGATGACCTTATAAATTTAAATGAAATTTATCCGTTTGAAAACACTTAAAAGCAAATACAGATATTAAATGAAATATAGATTCAACATGCATAATGTGAAATCCAAATAAAAATATTTCAGTACAATCAAGTTGAATAGTAAAAACAACATCAATAAGTAATGCTAATATTAGTTGAAAATATGTATCAATTGAAAATAATCAAACATGACAAGCCCCATTTATTTGAAATAATAATATAAAAACAAACCATTTAAAAATTTCAAACTGATTAATAAAATGAGATCTAATTATTAATATATGAGATAATTTACTAACAGAATATTCTATATTAAAACATAGAATTAATAAAATAACTAAAGATATAAAAAATAGTATTGAACAATATAGAATATGAGTAGAAGAAATAGAAAGAAATATAAGGGATAGTTTTTTAGTTGCATCAAATACTATAGAAAAAGATGAATTAAATGAGTTAGAAAAAATTTTTTGAGCTATTAAGTCTCTGTTATACTTAGAACCATTTCAAATAAAAAAAATAAGAAAATTTTTAAATTATATACACGAAAAACATGATTTTAATTTTATTTGGTGATACAAAAAGAAATTTAATTATTTAAATACTGTTTATGATGACATTATTTCAAGCAAAGATATTCTTATAAAAAGAGAAAATAAATTAACAGATATAAAACATGAATTATCAAAAATAGTTATATGCTTTGATTGAGATTTATTAAAAAATTGAAAAATTAAATTATATATATGAAATAAAATAACAAAAAGTAAACAAATTAATACAAAAAAATATATAAAAAAATGAAAAATAAATATATATAAAAAATATTCTCTGGAAGAAGAAAAATTTGTAGATATTAGTAAAGAAGAAGCAGAAAAAATACTTCTAACATCAAAAGTGGAAATTTCTTAAAAAAATATGGTTGCTATAATCATATTTTTATTATAATAAAAATTATATATATATATTAAGAAAAAAAAGAAAAAAATTATGTGTAAATACTGCATCAAAAAATCCGTTTACTTAATAGAAACTTACCAAAAATACTTGTCTCCAGACCACTCAGATTGGTGAAAACAAAAATACCCAGTATGATATTGTAAATACTTCCCTACGTGTTCAGAATACACAAAAAAATCAATACAAAAGTATTGATTTTTAAAATGATGGATTAAATGATTTTGGAGAATATTGAGGTGTAATCCATTTTCTAAGGGAGGTAAGGATTTACCGTAAAATTTATTTTTTTCATGTAGGGGTGAACCTTGTGTTCACCCTTTTATAATTTTTAATCTATATTTTCTTGGGCAAGCACAAGGCATTGCCCCTACATTTTCTAAAATTTAATTTTATCATTAAACTCCAACACCCTCTTTTGAATAGCTTGAGTCAACATATTTTCACTTGCTCATTGTATTACATTATATCCAGACCTAGGTTTTATTCAGTAGTCTAATTTATCAAATATCATCATTTCTGTATGTTTTGAATCTGATATAGTTTCTCATGTTGGTTCTTTTGTTGTATCTAGCATACTTAGTGCATTTGCACTATCTTTTTTAATAAAAAGATTATTTATTTTTGTGAATGTGTTTACTAAATCAGGACTTGTAGATTTGAAAAAATCTCAAATATTAATTCATAAACTAGTTAAATAATCATTATCTCAATTTATAACTGAATCAAATCTTTTTCAGTTTGTTATTTTTCTAACAGTATCTTCAGTATTTCAATTTAGATATTCTCAAATGTTTTCATAAATTTCTTTATCTAAATTTTTTAATTTTAATAGTTCTGGTTTAATAATTAAATCATATTTTCAAAATAATATATCTAATTGTCTAAAAGACATATGCTCTATTTGTTTACCATCATTCATTAGTTTATTAAAGAAATCTTCTTTTGATTCAATACCTTGTTCAAATATTTCTTTAAAATAATATATATTAATTCATGCTTCTTCTATAATACTCAAAAATGGTGATTTACTTATAAATACTGTTATTAATTTTTCTAGTTCCATTTCTTGTTTAGATGAAACAACTTCGTCACTAAAGAAATTTTTCTTATGATTTTCTAATATATCAATAATATCTCATTGTAGTTTTATAAATTCATAAATAACTTTTGCTTGCTGATCATCTTCTTTTATTACTTTTTTAACAATTTCTGGTAAAAATCCTATATTATTTTCTACTCATTCATCATAATTTTTCTGTTCTTTTTCAAATAATTGCTTAGCTATATGCAAATTAAAAGTAGAAATTATTAATCTTTCAAATGGTTCAGCTTTGTCTATACTAAAATTTCTATATTCAACACAACCAGTATTATGTTCAATAAATAATGCTTCACGGTCATGTAAATGAGATCATGTATTATTTGTTCTACTTATATTTTTTCAAGCATTTAATCATCAGAAATTTGCAGCAAGTAAAATGTTTTCAATAAAATGACTATTCTCATTGTGAATAATTCAATTTTCTCATCAAACATTCAAATGCATTCATCTAGCTCATTTAGAATAATCTTCTTTTTTGAAATTTAGATCTATAAAATCCAAGTCTTGCAACAATTGAATTTCAAGAACTAAAAGATATGGGTTATTAGTAGGTTTAGTAGCAAACTCATGAATTGCATCAAGTCATTTTCCTATTCAACTATATTCTGATAAAATTTCTATATCATTTTTATAATCACTTCATGTAACTTTTTTGTATCATTTAGCTACATTTCCTGATATTTCTATTTCTATACCTATAGATGTTTTTACTGGAATATTATTATATTTTTCTATTACTTTTTTGTAAGTTTTTAATTTTTTACTTACTGATAATAACATTTCTTTTACACTTATTGCATCTACTTGTTGTTTTCCATCAGGATTATTAAAAATAGCAAAGCTAGAATTTATTTCTCTTGCTATCATCAGTGTAATTATAGTTCTTCACTTATCTGAAATACTATGTTCTTCAATAAAATTTTTAAATTCTGTTCAAATATTTTCTTCTCCATCTACTAATTTATCAAGCATTTCATAATTTTGCTTCTTCAAAAGTAAATTAAATACTTCTCACAACTGTAATATTGAACTTCTTGATTTTTCGGGTGAGATTTGAGAAAAAATATGGGTATAAAAATTATCTAAAGTTTCTGCACTCTGACTTCATTCAATAATTCAGAGTCAAATAATTGTACCAAACTTATTAAAAGTTGTAACATGTTCTGGTTTTAAATACTCTTGTCTTTCTGATTTTTCTAAGAACCATGTTTTTGTCCAAGGAATTGTTCATTCAGATTTAAATCATTGGTCTTTTTCAAAAGTAAATAGTGATTCATTTTCTGGTAAATAATCCATGAAATTATCAAAATTAATTGGAAAATTCTCATGTAATTCATTACATTTTTTAGTATTTTCAGAAAAACATAATAAACATTGTTTTTTAGTATTTATATCTCCATTAATTCATTCTAATATTGCTAATCAGACGGTTGTTGAATATAATTTAAAAATAATTATATTTTCTGGTTTTAAATAATTTTGTCTTTCTGGTTTTTCTAAAAACCAAGCCTTTGTCCAAGGTTTTGTTCAATTATATTTAAGATTTTGATCTTTTTCAAAAGTAAATAATGGTTCATTTTCTGGTAAATAATCGATGAAATTATCTATTTGTATAGGAAAATTTATATCGTTAAATATTCCTCAAAGTTTCATTTGAGTAGAAAAATATGACAAACATTCTTTTACTGTTATATCATCGTTTTTATCAATTCATTCTAATATTCATAATCAAACTATTGTTCAATATTTATTAAAAGATTTAATAATTTCTGGCTTTAAATAACATAACCTTTTAGGATTTTCTAAAAACCATGCTTTTGTCCATGCAATTGTTCAATCAATTCTAGAAAATTTATTATTATATATAGTTAATAATATTTCATTTTCTGGCATAAACTCCAAAATATTTTTTAAATTTATTGGAAAATCTTCTGGTAAATTAATTCATTTACCATTTTCAGTTAATGAAAATAATAAATTCAAATGAAAATATCAGTATAATATTCAACCTGGATTGTTTAATATTTCATCTATATTTTCATAAAAAAATTCCATAGAAATATCATATTCAAAAATTTTGATAAATTCTTCCTTTTTTCTTTTATCAAATATTTTTTCATATTTCTCTTTGTCATTCAATACATTGATAATAAAACCTGAAGTAAAAATATTTTGAAAAGTTTTTTTTCTTAAATCAACTCAAGTTAAGTTTTCAACATACTCTAATTCTTCAATACATAAAGCTCAGTTACAAACCATTTCTCTATCTCAATTTTCCTCATCAGTAATATTCCGTCATTGTTTTCAAGTAATAAAAATTTCTAATAAATTTTCATCTAAATATCAATTAGTTTTTTCTATCAACCTAACTACTAAATCTTTTAATCAGCTAGAATTCTCTGTCATTCAAAATTTATAAGACTTACTATTTATTAAAGAAAATGCTTCTTTTAAGTTTTCATAGTTTCATGTATCAAAATAATATTGAAACATTCATCTATTAATTTCGAATCAAATTTTATCACTTAAATTATCATAATCATCTAAATTGTTTTGTTTTCAAAGATATTCATTAAACATCTTTCTTGGATTTGAATGAAAAGATCTTTGTATAAAAATATCTTCATAATTTTTTGAGTACTTAATTAATTGCTCCAAAGTAATATTATCAAAAATTATTAATATTCTTTCTATTTTTTTTACTTGTCTTTGAAATACTTCTAAAAAATCTTCTGGTAATTCTTGTAAGTAGTACTTATTGTTAGATAATGTAATAAAATCTTTTATGTTAAAATTATCAACATATTTATCTAGTAGCTCTAAATTACCCACAATCCGTCAATTCACTGAAAGATAATAATCAATATCCTTAGTCGTTTCTAAAAAACTTAAAACTTCGTTTATAGTTGCTTGTTTATTGTGATATTTTGATTGGTAGTGAATAAAGAAATCTATTCTTGGTCAAATATCTCTAACCTGTAAAAAATTATAAAGATATACCTGATTTTTACCATCGTTACCAAGATAATCATTATATCATTTTTCAATTTCTTTTAATGAAGTAATACTAAAAATTGTATTAAATTTATTACATAATGTTTCTAAATTTGAGTCTAAATTATCACGATTATACAAATATGCTGTTTCTACTTTTACATTTGCATTATCTTGTATTTCAAAATATTTATAATCTAATATATCCTCATCAAAAATTCATCAAGGAAGTTTATAATCAGAAATAAAAATTCATCTATAACTTACATATTTTCCTCTCCGATCTTCTCATTTTCCACTCAAGAAAAAAGTATCCTTAATAAATCTAATAAATTCTTCATCTACATCTTCAAGTTTAAGCTCAAATTTTACATTTGGTGTCTTTCTTGTGAATACTATAAAATCTACAATATTTTTTTGTATTCATGTATCTTGATTTAAAATAAATTGTAAATTTTTATTATTTCCTAATTGATTAAAATCTTTAAAGTCACTAGAAAGTAACCGTTCAGTTATATTAACCACCCCGGACTAAAGATCCGGGGCTTTTAG
>CAZGNU010000031.1:0-19769 GCA_964527325.1 uncultured Candidatus Peribacteria bacterium
TTGTAGGTGAGAAGAGGTTACCTTTACGTAAAATAAAATATACACTAAAAGCCCCCGGATCTTTAGTCCGGGGTGGTTAATATAACTGAACGGTTACTCAATAATAGAAAAAAATGAATACAAATTTAGTATAAAAGCAGAAAAACTAGGTGTTCTTTTGAAAAAAAATGAAATGATAAAAGTAGAAAAATGGGATAAGTTATCATTAAAAAGTAAAGAAATAATTGATTTACTTGAGCAAAATTTAAAAGGAAAGCTAAATGATTATATGAACGAATTTGAAAAGTGAGAATGAAGAATGACAATTTTTGATTTATTATGAGATATAAATGTAAATGAATTAGGTGATAGTTGTTTGAGGGATATTAATTATTTAGAATACATTGATAATTCAACAATAAAATTGATTAGAAAAAAAGCAGAGGATATAGTTAAAGAAATTCCTAAAAAAGTTCATAGAAGAGGTTTTTCATTGCCTTGAGGTTTTTGAAGACTTAGTACACCTAAAGTTATTCCTGTTCCAGAACCGGAAGTTGTTCCAGAACCAGAGAATTTACCAAAGCATGATAATTTTGATTTGAAGAAAAAAGATATAGAAGTAAAATTAAAATTTGCTAAACCATTTAATAGAAAATTAGATTTTTCAATTGAATGATTATTTGAAGAAGAAAAACCAAATTGAGATAAGCCATTTAAATGAATTTTGTTAAAAGAAAATTTTAATGCCCTGAAACTTCATGATATTAAGATTCCACTTAATGCAAATGGAGATGTAATAGTAAAATGAATATTAAATACAAAAAATTTCTCAAGAAATACAATAACATTTTTATGAAAATTTGATGTATCAGCAAATCAAATGTTTTCAAGTTGAATGAAGCTTTCGGCATTAAGCACCCAATCAGTAAGAGTTATAATTAATAAAAAATGATTAAGGCTTACATGAAAAATGGATGTTAGTGCTTGAAAAAAAAGCTGGAAATGTTTGAATATGAATAGATGCATGAGCTTGAACTGAATTAGATGTTTATTTTTCAGGTAATGATAATAATTAGTTTTTAAAATTTTTAGCTTATGCGTGAGTAGATTTAGATGTTTTTTGATTTCCTATGCCAAAACAATATTGATGAGATATAAAAATTCATTCAAAATGATTAGATCTTAATTGATATATGCCAATTAAAATATTGAAAACAAAATTTTGATGAAAAATTAATCAATATTGAGGTGATTTATATTGAGAATTAAAAATTAAAGCTCCATTATCTGCAGGAACAAGTATACTTAATAAATGAGTTGATAATGTAAAATGTGGTTATAAAAAAGTAACATCAAAAGTTAAATGTGGAACTAAAACTGTCATAAATTGAGCAAAGTGTGGTACTAAATCGGTGGTAAGTAAAGCCAAATGTGGTTCTAAAACAATTACAAATTGAGCAAAGTGCTGATGGAATATAATTTCAAGTGTATTATGATGAAAAAAGCCAAAAAAATGCAAGGTTGCTAAAAAATGCAGGGTTGCTAAAAAATGTAAGGTAACTAAGTATTGTAATAAAAAATCTAATAAAAAAATATGTAAAAAAGATACAAATATAACTCTTGGTGATGTTAAATGAAAACTATATTTATATTTAGATTGAAAAATTAAAGAATGAAAAATTGATGGTGATATGTATTGAGAAATAAAAGGAGAGTATTGTGTGTGAAAATCATGTAAATGATTAAATGAAAAATTCGACAGTATTAAATTATGAAAAAAACTTAAATGATGTTTTTCAACAAAATCGGTACCTGCTTTTTCAAAAATATTTAAATGAGGGGGATAAAGAGGTATGTATAGAATTGTAAGAAAAGTATATTAATAAACAAAAAAACAAATTCCATTGAATTTGTTTTTTTGTTTTTGCATTTTTTTATATTATAAATATTCTGATTTAGAATTAATTTTAAAATTTAATAAAAAATCCTATGAAAAAAATATTATCAACATTAATTATATTAGTTTTACTATTTTCAAATACATTTGCAGCCTATAATGCAACACAAAAAGATAGGATTTTACTTAATAAAATCTATACAAAAATAGATAAATTACTTTGAAGTTCTTCTGTTAAAGCTGACAAGATTGCTAGCAAAATAAGTAGTTTAAAAAATAATTATGATAGTGAATCAAGAGTTTATTATATTTTTGATAGCTTAGAATCATACATTAATAATAAAATAAAAAATAATGAAAATGAAGATGATTTTGTAAACAGTGTTTTAAACGAAGTATCAAACACAAATAATTCAAATAATAATAACAATTCAAACTCTACAAATAATTCTTGTGAACGCTTAGCTTTACCTACAACAAATACAATAACGGTATCAAATATCACACAACTAAATAATGCTGTAACTAGAGCAAATGCAACAGGATGAAATTTAAATATTTTATTAGAAGATTGAACTTATAATTTAAGCAGAATTCTATACATTACAGCTGATAATGTTTCATTTCAAAGTGTTTCATGAAATAGAGAAGATGTAATTTTGAGATGAAGAGGAATGAGCTGATGAATACCTCATGTTTTTCTTGTAAGATGATCAAATTTTACTGTAGCAGATTTAACTCTATGATGGATAGCTAATCATGCAATACAAATCCAATGAGAACAAGATGCTGACAATGCTCTTATTCATAATGTTCATATTGTAGACACTTGAGAACAAATGATTAAATGATCGTATAACAAAGCTAATGATGTTTATGCAAATAATTGAATAGTTGAATGTTCATTGCTTGAATATTCAGCAGGAATATGACCACAATATTATATTTGATGAATTGACGTGCATCGTGGAGTAGATTGGATAGTTAGAGATAATATTTTTAAAGGTATTCGTTCACCTGAATCAAGAGTAGCTGAACATGCTGTGCATTTTTGGTCAAACTCTGAAAATACATTAGTAGAAAGAAATACAATAATAAATTGTGATAGATGAGTAGGTTTTGGTCTTTGAAGTAGTCCACATTCTGGTTGAATTATTAGAGATAATATTATTTATCATGATACAACTTCTTGAGATGTAGGAATATGACTAGAAAATGTAAGCTGAGTACTTGTAGATAATAATATTATTTTTGGAGAACATTCATATGCTAATGCAATAGAATATAGATTTGCAGGAACAAGTGCTGATATCAGAAACAATATTACAAATAAACAAATCAGACAAAGAAATTGAGGAAATGCTACTTTATCAAATAATATTACAAATGCTACAAGAGATATGTTTGTTGATGTTTCTAATTTTGATTTTACTTTAGTTGACGGTAATGCAGATGATTCAGAAGATGAAACAGATAGTGATGAAGAAGAAGATAATGAAACTGAAGAAGATAGTTGAAATGATAATAATTGATGAAATATTATTGGTGAAAAAAACGGAAGTTATACTACTTCATGAAATAAATCACATTTAATATATCCTAGAGATTTAGTATATAAATGAGCTTTTCGTCTTCCAGGTAAATGATGGGATTATGGATGATGAGCTGATTATGGTGGAGGATGAATGACTTTTTATCCTGATTGAGATTCAAGTTGAAATGATTCATATCCTGGTTCTATTTATGCTTTTTGACACCCTCATCAACTAGAGCTTTCAGAAATATCAATCCCAACTCCAGTTATATCATCTGATAAAAATTTAGATGACTTAAATACAGCATCAACCTTGCAAGCTTTTACAAATACTCGTAATTTTGAAATCCCAGCTCCATGAACAACTTCTCACTGATCTGTTCAATATAATAAAGATGATAATAAACTATATACTTTATATGGTAGATATTATCAATTTGCTTGATGATTTGCATCAGTAGCAAATCATAACCTAGATTTGCAAATACCAAATACAAAATGACCTTATATTATTTGAGATGGACATAATCCACACAATATGAGTATTTGAGCCTATACTTTTGAAATACCAGAAAGTTTTGCTAATACTTACACAAATGGAGCTACACTAGTTACTTGAAGATATAGTACTAGATCATATGGATGAGGTCCTTCATTACATTCATTTATTCCTAATGATTCATGAAACCCTCTTGAATCGACTAAATTAATGCAATATACAAACAGTAATCATATAAATAATTATACTTGAGTTGATAGACGGTTATGATGAGCATGGTTAACTTCAGAAAATAAATCAGCAGTAATGCTTAGTTCTACAAAATCCGTATGAGATACTTGGTATTGATTTTCTGATTGAACTAGGTGGTCTGATTGTACTCAACAATGATGAGAAAAAGAATGTAGTTATTCTTCTGTTTGACAAAGAGGTTGGCATGCAGATGGTTATGATTGAGTATTAATGTTTTTTGATCCTAATCACTTAGCAGCAATATCAGAATGAAAAAGAAGTTCACACAATATTCAGCCATATGCAGTACTAAATATTGATGATTTATTGTATCACATTGATGGAAGTGGTTTTTATACTTCAGCACGTATGTGAGCAGTAAGTTATGATAGAGAAAATTGATTAATATATATAATGGAAAAATTTTGAGATTCAGATCCAGACGCTTATAGAAGAAAACCATTAGTACATGTATTTAAATTAGAAGTTCAAGAAACTACAGATGAAGAAATAGATGATGAGGAAGAAGAGGTTGAAGAAAATGATAATAGTGATAATGAAAATGAAAATGAAGAAGAAGAAAATAATGAATGAAATGATGATAATCAAGGAACTGAAGATCCTAATAATGACCAAAATGATTCAGAAGATGATACTAATGATTGACAAGATTCTCAAGAAGATAATTCTAATGATGAACAAACTAATGAAAATGATCTTTCTTGATACAATTTTTCAGAAATCTCAAGCTATAAACTTTCTTTGCTTCATAAAGAATGAAAAACTCAATATATTACAAAAGAACAATTCGAGCAAATAGATATGAGTGCTAACAGTATATTTGCAAAATATTTTACTTATGAACAATTCTCTTGGGTTACACAACAACAATTAAATGATATGGTCATAAACAACTATCATTATTTAACTTGTGAGAATGTTAAAAAAATACCAGCAGAAAATTTTGAAAATATGGGTACTCGGAATTTATGACTTATGCAAAAAGCTTGAACAGAAAAAAATCTAAATCATTGTATTACAAAGGAACAAATACAAGCAATAAATATGGTAAAAAATACTATCTATGGTAAATATTTTACATCTGAGCAATTTGCAAATGTAACTCAATTACAAATTAATACATTAGTTCCAAATAATTATCCATATCTAAGCCTTGAAGGAGTGTCAAAAATTCCTGAGTCAGGTTTAGATAACATAACTTGATGGACTTTATCCCAAATGGAAAAAGCAGGAAATATATGATGATTTACACAAGATCAAATTGATATATTAATGTCTAGATGAAATTCTGGAATTGATAAGTATTTTGATTAATTTATAAAAAAACTATGGAATATTTTCTCTCACTTTTTGTATTTGCAAAAGCAATATTATTCAAATTAACAAAATTAAACGCAAAGAAGTTTCAAGAAAAATGAGCATCACCTTTTTGAGTTTTATATTATCAAAGATATGCAATATTTCCATGATTTATATTATTATGCTTATCATATAAAAAAGAATATGTAGATCTTTTTTTGAACAATTTATATTTTATGTGAATAGTTGCTTTAATGTTATTGTTTTGGGTCATTCAAGAATCTATAACTTATTTTGTACTTTGAAAAGTAAGTAATATGAGTTATTTTACGGCTTTTTTGAAAATAATAAGTCTTCCTATATATATTTTTGCGTGAATATACATGAATTGAGATTATCCAAATTATCATATATTTTTTGCATTTATATTACTTTGATTGGCTCTTTTTTTAAAACCATCTGTTCATGAAAATAATAATCAAAGAAATACATTTTCTATGTGAATATATGCTGTAATTTCTATATTACTTGTTTGAACAATATTAGATGCTATAAATAATTGATTTGATAGATTTATTCTTCAACATCTTTCTTGAGTTTTGTTTTGGGTTGGTATTAATACCTTTTTGATTTCATTAGTTTTAAGTATTATATTTTTATTTAAAGATATACCTAAAAAGGACAAAATTATTGCAAGTAAATATAAATATATTGCCTACTCAATACCTGTTTTTTGGTTTTTAGGCTCTATTCCAGAATGATATTCTTATGCTGAAATTCCCATCTATACGGTTTTGGCAATATCCTCAGTTGGTTTCTTGATGGATATAATATCTGATGTAAAAAATGAAAGATTACACTTTAATATGAAAACCATTATTTTTATAGTGTTGGTTTTTTTAAGTATTGGATTAAGTATTTTATCTTTGAAATAAGTAAAAATTAGTAATTACAAAAACGTAGTTGCTTTTTTTTATTTATTCATATAATACTTGCAAATTAAGATATTTAGTTTCTAAATTAGTTAAACAGTGTTTATAGATGAAGTCAAAATAAAAGTAATTTCAGGAAGGGGATGAGATGGTCTTATTTCTTGGAGAAGAGAAAAATATATTCCAAAAGGATGACCTCGGGGAGGTAATGCTGGTGATTGAGGTAGTGTGTATTTATTAACGGATGAAAATTTAAATACTTTGTCTGAATATAGACATAAAAAAGTATTAAAAGCAGAAAAATGAGAATGATGAGGTACGCAAGACAAATGTTGAGCAAATGCTACTAATCTAATTTTAAAAGTGCCAGTTTGAACTATTGTAAGAGACGCTAATACAAATGAATTGATAGCAGATTTATCTGAAAATAAAGTGAAATTACTTGTTGCAAAATGATGAAAATGAGGTTTTTGAAATTCTCACTTTTGTTCTTCAACTAGACAAGCTCCAGCTTTTGCTGAATTGTGAGATGTTTCAGAAGAAAGAGACTTACATCTTGAATTAAAGTTAGTAGCTGATATATGAATAATATGAGTACCTTCAGCATGAAAATCAACACTTATTTGAAATATTACAAATGTAAAACCAAAGGTGTGAGATTATCTTTTTACAACACTTACTCCAAATCTTTGAGTATTAGACCACAAATGAAAATCACTTGTTTTAGAAGATGTTCCAGGATTAATTCCATGAGCCTCTGAAGGAAAATGACTTTGAATAGAATTTTTAAAACATATTGAAAGAACAGGTGTATTATTACACTTACTTGATATGTATAGAATGGATCAAGTATTTGATGATTATAAAGATATTAGAAAAGAACTTGAAACATTTTCTCCAGACCTAGCTAACAAAGAAGAAATTGTAGTATTCTCAAAGGCTGACCTATTAGACGAGGAGATGAAAGATTATATTGTATTAGAATTTAAAAAGAAATTTAAAAAACAAGTATTTGTTATATCTGCAGCTACTTGAGAATGAGTACCAGAACTAATAGATTTTTTGATAGATAATTATTCTGTAGGGGCAGATCTTGTGTCTGCCCAATCTTCTAAAAATGAAGAAAAAGAAATCAAAATATATGACTTAAAAGCAAATAGAAATCCAAAAGCAATAGATGTAGAATATTTATGAGACCTAAAATTTAAAGCATCGGGTGAAAGATTAGAACAAATAATCAGAATGACAGATTTTGACAATAAAGAAGCTGTGCTTAGAGTATATGATGTATTAGATAAACTACTCGTTCTGAGAATAATAGAACCAGAGCTTAAGAAAATATTAGAGGAAACAGGGCAAGATAATTCATTTTTCTTTGAAGCTAAAGAATGAGAAGAAGAAACAGAAGCTATTACTCCAAAAGTAGTAGTTGCGGGAAGAGAAATTGCATTAGATAAATTGAGGTATAATTTGTAATCTTTTATAATAATGAAATATAATTTAGACAATTTAGTAACTGAATATGAAGAACTGGAAAATAGTTTAGGTGATCCAGATATTTTTAAGGACCAGAAAAAAGTAAGACAAGTAGCAAGTAGAAAAAAATCTATTGAAGCAGCAGTTAATCTTTATAAAGAATATAAAAAAATAAATGAGGCTTTGATTGAAAATAAAGAAATGCTTAAAGAAGAGAAAGATGAAGAAATGAAAGAAATGCTTAAAGAAGAGATAAAAGAAATAGAAGTAAAGATTCCTAAAATGGAAGAAGAGCTAAAAATGGAATTATTACCAAAAGATCCAAATGATGATAAAAATATTATGGTTGAAGTTAGAGCTGGTACTGGTTGAGACGAGGCTGCATTATTTGCTTGAGAATTAGCTAGGTCATATATTACATTTGCTGAAGCAGAATGATTTAAAACTGAAATATCTGAAAAAACAGAATCTGAAGCTGGATGAGTAAAAGAAATAGTATTTGAAGTTAAATGAGAGTGAGCTTATTCGAAATTTAAATATGAATCAGGAACTCATAGAGTACAAAGAATCCCAGAAACAGAAAACAAATGAAGAGTACATACTAGTGCAATCACAGTAGCTATTATGCCAGAAGTTGATGAATTAGACGTAGAATTAAATATGGATGAAATAGAAATGAAATTTTGTAGATCATGAGGTCCTGGATGACAACATGCAAATAAAGCTGATTCAGCTGTTCAATTAAAACATATACCAACTTGAACAACAGTATTTTGCTCTGACTGACGTTCTCAACATAAAAATAGAGATAAAGCTTTTAATATTATGAGATCAAAACTTCATGTCATAGCAGAAGAAAAAAGAGCAAAAGAATTATGAGAAGCTAGACTTTCTCAAGTAGGTTCATGAGACAGATCAGAAAAAATCAGAACATACAATTTCCCACAAGACAGAGTAACAGACCACAGAATCTGACAAAACTTCTCAGGGATCCCACAAATTATGATGTGAAAACTATGACCAATCATAGATGCCTGTGCAATTGCTGATCAGCAAGCTAAATTAGAAGCTGCCTGAAAAGGGGAAGTTTAAAAATAATACAGGAAATATATAAAAAGTATATAAAATCTTTTGACATTAATTTTTAAATAAATAATATATTTTGTATATATTATTTATTTTTTAGTTTATGAAAGAAAATATAACACATTTAAATATTAATAAACAAGAGGAAATTAATAGAATTTTGAAAATAATACTTAAAATAGGAAAAAATCATATAAAACCTGAAATGATTATTCTTTTTTGAGATTATGTAAAATGAAATACTCTTCTAAATAATTTAGTAAAAGAATGAGATCAAACAGTAGAATATAATACAATTATTCAAATACTTGTAATCACCAAAAAACCAACTCAAGAAAAAAATATGAGATTATCAAGAGAGATAATTTCACAAATTAAAAATGATAAAAAAATTATAAATTCTACAAATATAATAATAGAAGATATTTTTAGTTTTAATCAATGAATAAGTGAATCAAGATATTTTTATTTAGATATTATAAGAGAATGAATTTTGTTATACGATTCAAAAAAATATAAAATATGACAAACTAAAAAATTAACTAAAATTGATATAAAACAAATTCAAAAAGAAGATTTTGAAGCATGGTATGCAATAGCAAAAGAATTTTATACAGATTATATAAATGCATTTGAAAGAAAAAGTTACAAAATAGCTATTTTTTACTTACACCAAGCATCAGAATTATTTATAACGTGTTACTTGCTTGTAAAAACTTGATATAAACCAAAAACTCATGATTTAGAAATACTTTATTCTAAATTAAAAGAACAAACCAAGCTATTTAATGATTGGTTTGATTTAGAAATAGAAGAAGAAAATTATTATTTTGAAATACTGAGATGAGCCTATATTGATTCAAGATACAAAAAAAATTATTATGTTAAATTAAAAGATTTATTATTTTTAGCAAATAAAGTTATTGAATTGAGGGACAAGGTTAAGAATTTATGTGGTAGGGAATTAAAATAATAACCAATAATTATGAAACCAAGAGAAAAATTAGAAAAATATTGAGCAGAAAAACTAGAATGAGCAGAATTAGTGGCAACTATTTTAGGCTCATGAATAAAGTGAATTAATGTATTTAAGCTTTCAAGAAAAGTATTTACTCTTATTGAATCTAAAAAACAAAATTTAAAATTAGAAAATTTATTAGAAATAAAATGAATATGAAAAGTAAAAGCAATGCAAATAATATCAGCATTTGAATTAGCTAAAAGATATTTTGTTAAAACAGATATTGTTATAAATCACACAGGAGATATTTTAAATCAAGTATATAAATATAGAGTAAAAAAACAAGAATATTTACTTTGTCTAACCCTTGATTGAGCAAATAGGCTTATAAATAAAAGAGTAATAACTATATGATTATTAAATCAAAGCCTAGTTCATCCAAGAGAAGTATTTGCTGAAGCTATAGAAGATAGAGCTAATAGTATTATTTTAGTTCATAATCACCCATCATGAACAATCTCACCTAGTTATGAAGATAAAATTATAACAGATAGATTAAAACAGGTTTCAGAAATAATATGAATAAAACTATTAGATCATGTAATTATAACAAAAGATAATTACTTTAGTTTTGTGGAAAATGATTTATTGTAAAGCATAATAAATTTGCCTTATATTAATATATCAATATATTAACCAAGCCAAAATACTCAAAAAATCACTCAAGTAATTAAAACTATATGAAAGGGCAACTTAGTTGTTCTACCTTTCCTTGTAGTTTTGCTACGAGTGATTGAGTGTTTTGGCGAACATAAAGAACATACTAGGTTGTCCTTTTTGTTTGCTAAAACACAGCACTTCTCATTTTGGTAATGATTTTATTTATTACCACTCAAAAATATGTTTAAAATATATCCAGATGAATATGTAAAAAAACAAATTATTATTGAAAATGAAGATTTAGATTTAAAAAGAGAAATTATATTTACTCTGTCAGAAAAACATTTAAATATAGATTATGTAAGTTTGCACATAAAAATACTTAAAACTGATATAAATAAAGTTAAAATTACAAAATACAATAATGAAAATTTAATTTTAAATATTAAATGAAAAATGGATTTAGGGTACATATATTTTTCAAAAAATATAAACTATAAAAATATTTATGATTTTTTTGAAGAATTTGGTATCCAAAAAAGTGAAATTATTTAAAATTTACATTCTAAGCAATAAAAATAAAATCCTCGTATAAATAAAAAAATACTAATTTATATAAAATAGTGTTTTTTATATAAAATTTTGCATTTTAAGAAACCTTAAAAAAACTCTTGTCTATAAATTAGGAAAACTTGATTTTAGTTTTTACTTCATTATATTTAATATATTAATTTATATATTTTAAAGAAAAATTATGGTTAAGAAAACTGAAAATTATTGAGCTGATAGTATACAGGTATTAGAATGATTAGAGCCTGTAAGAAAGAGACCTTGAATGTATATTGGTTCTACGGACGAAAGAGGATTGCATCATCTTGTGTGGGAGATTGTTGATAATTCTATAGATGAAGCTATGGCAGGTCATTGTGATACAATTACAATAACTTTATGTGAAGATGGAGGATGTATGGTTGAGGATAATGGTAGATGAATCCCGGTTGAAAAACATAAAAAGACAGGGAAATCTACTCTTGAAACTATTTTGACAGTATTACATGCTGGTTGAAAATTTGGTTGAGGTTGATATAAGGTATCAGGTTGATTGCATGGTGTATGAGCTTCTGTAGTAAACGCGCTTTCAACAAAAATGGAAGCTTGGGTTCATAGAGATGGAAAAATACATTATCAAACATTTTCTGTATGAAAAACAGATTGAGATGTAGAAGTTATATGAAAAACAGACCACACCTGAAGTATTATTAAATTTTATCCAGATGAATCAATTTTTAAAATTTCTACAAAATTTGATTATAAGACAATTAAAAACAGATTAAGGCAACAAGCTTATCTTACAAAAGGTATTACTCTTTATTTAAATGATGAAAGATCAGGAGAAAGATATAAATATTATTTTGAAGGATGAGTTAAATCATATGTTACATTCTTAAATAAAAATGAAGATACAATAGGAGATATATTTTATGTAGAAAAAGAAGCTAAAAATATTTTAGTTGAAATTTCTATGCAATATAATAGAGAATTTTCTAATAATATTATTACATTTGTAAATAACGTACATACTCCGGAATGAGGTTCACATTTGACTTGATATAGAATGGCTCTTACCAGAACTATAAACAAATACGCTAGAGCAAAATGAATATTAAAAGAAAAAGATCAAAATCTTACAAATGAAGATGTGGTAGAATGATTAACTTGTGTAATTTCAGTTAAAATAGAAGACCCACAATTTGAATGACAAACTAAAAGTAAACTAGGTACTCCAGAAGCAAAATGAGCAACTGATACCGTTATGGCTGGTAAGTTTATGGAATTTTTAGAAGAAGATCCAGCTACAGCTAAAAAAATAATAGAAAAGGTATTTTTAGCTGCAAAAGCTAGATTAGCTGCGAGAGCAGCAAGAGATACTGTTATCAGAAAATGAGCATTAGAATGAATGACTCTTCCAGGTAAATTATCTGATTGTTCTTCAAAAGATCCATCTATTTCAGAACTATATATAGTAGAGGGAGATTCTGCCTGAGGTTCAGCTAAACAAGGTAGAGACAGAGAGCATCAAGCAATATTACCACTAAAAGGTAAAATACTTAACACAGAACAAGCAAGAATTGATAAAATTTTTGCAAATCAAGAAATAAAAAACATGATAATAGCCCTTGGTACTTCTATAGGAGAGTCATTTGATATATCAAAACTTAGATACCATAGAATAATAATAATGACCGATGCTGATGTAGATGGTGCTCATATTAGAACACTACTTTTGACATTCTTTTTCAGATATTTAAAAGAAATTATAACCCTATGATATTTATATATAGCCTTACCACCACTTTATAAACTTACAAAAGGTAAAAAATTCTGGTATGTATACGATGAAGAAAACAAAGAAAAAATAATGAAAGAACAATCAATTACATGAGAAAATATTCAAAGATATAAAGGTCTCTGAGAAATGAACCCAGAACAACTTTGGGAAACAACAATGGATCCAGATTGAAGACAAATGTACAAAGTAAAAATAGATGATGCTCAAGCTGCTGATGAAATTTTCAAGATTCTTATGTGATGAGATGTTCCACCAAGAAGAAGATTTATTCAAAGTAGAGCAAAAGATGTTCAAAATTTGGATATATAATTATTTAAAAAGCTATTTTGTAAAAAAAAATAGCTTTTTTTTAATTTTCAAATATTATAAAAATAATATTTTTTTATAATAAATTATGAATAAAAATACAAAAGCCTTAACCCTAGTAGAACTTATAGTGGTAATTACAGTCTTAGCTATTTTATGAACAATAGCATTTATATCATTACAATCATATTCTAAATTATCAAGAGATTCAGTTAGAATATCAGATGTGTCAAATATAAAAACATCATTAGAACTTTTTCATTTAAATGCATGAAAATATCCATTACCAGATGATAATGTTTTAGTGGATTATGATTGAGAAACTCTATGGTACCAATGAGTATTCTGAAACAATGTAGTATCATCACTTTCAAGAAATATGAGTGAAGCTCCTTTAGATCCACTAACAGGTATAAAATATATCTACTCAGTAGCAAATACAAAACAAGAGTTTGAAATACTGACATTGTTAGAATGAGACTTAGCTTTGAATCATATTAATCAAACAAATGCAGCAAATATAATAGTAACACCAAGAATAGACTGAACATATAACGGAGTATTTATAAAATCAGCAAGCTATATTGTACCAGTTCCAAGTATAATAAACTGAGAAGTTGATGAAGTTAATCTAACACTAACAGGTTCAAACATTACTTCTCAAATAATAAGTGGGTGAAAGAATATACCAAATTATTGAAGTGTAAATTATAATACATGAGCATTAACATGACTAACACTTAATGCAACTGGAACAATAACAAAAGATTCTACAGATGATCAAAAATTATCTGTATACCAATCAATAGTAGATACATATACTTGATCAAGCCTTGCAACAAATGGGTGAAAAATTCAAAGAATACTAAACAAAACAACAGATGAAGAAAAAATTGCTATAACAGAGGTAGTTGTTTTAAATAATTCAACTATAGTTGCAACTACTTCACCATCAAACTCATGTGCATCAAATCCAAGTTTTTCAAATTTATGAACATTAACTACTTGAACACCAACAAGTGCATGACAAACATGGACATATAATGAAACACCATGAAGTTGTACATATACGTGTATAAATTGATATACATGAAGTAATTGTTCAACTAATATTTATGCAAGTTGTACATGACAAAATACACCAGAACCATTTGCAGCAACAACAACCTATGGTTCATGTAATACAGCAAATATAATAGTATGTAGTTGAGTATCAACTTGATACATAATATCAGCCTGTAATGTATGAACAAATACAGCATCAACTGCTTATAATGATTCTAATTGATACTGAGAATTATTTCAATGGTGAAATAATGAATTAATAAGAACAGCAACTTGAAATACCACACAAATTTTAATAACAGCAACTTGAAGTACATATGATGGTAATGGGTATTATATATATGATACAGCAGATTGGAATACAGTACAAAATGATAATTTATGGTGAAATAATCCATGAACAGATATAGATAGAAAATGACCATGTTTAGATTGATATCATGTACCAAGTAGTTCTGAGTGGGGGTGAGTGCATACAGCATGATGATGGGGGGTAGATTGATTAAGTATGTCAAATGATTTAAAAATGCCTATGGCATGAGATCGTTTTTGGAACGATGCTAATGTGTATGGTGGTGGTACTAATGGGAACTATTGGTCTTCATCACCTGATGGGACTCAAGGTGATAATATGAATTTTTCTATAGCCGCTATTAATCCAAATTATTCTAATAATCGTGCTAATGGGTTATCTGTTAGGTGTTTTAAAAATTAGAACATTAAAATGTTAAAAAGAGGGTTATTGTTAAAAACTCTCTTTTTGTTTCTTTAAAAATGGCTAATATAAAGGTTTTTTAAAAAAAGTGTGAAAAAGTGTGAAAAAACCTTTGACAATTAATAAAAAAACTATAAAATTCGTTTCGCTATTTTAAATGTATATTCCTCCGTAGCTCAGCGGTAGAGTAGATGACTGTTAATCATTTGGTCACTGGTTCGAATCCAGTCGGGGGAGCCATTAAAAAAATAGTAAAAAATGAATAATAGTTGTTCATTTTTTTAATAAAAAATATATGTTGTGGAGAGATGGCTGAGTGGTCGAAAGCAACGGTCTTGAAAACCGTCGTGTCGCAAGGCACCCAGGGTTCGAATCCCTGTTTCTCCGCCATTTTTTGTTTTTAAGCTAATGTGGAAAGGTGCCAGAGTGGTTGAACGGGCTCCCCTGCTAAGGGAGTGAATCCTCACGGGTTCCGTGGGTTCGAATCCCATCCTTTCCGCCATTAAGTTTCGAACGTAATTATATATGGGCCTGTAGCTCAGGGGTTAGAGCAGTTGGCTCATAACCAATTGGCCGTTGGTTCAATTCCAACCAGGCCCACCATATTTATAAAAAAAGAGGGTATAAAAAGTTAAAATTAAAAAAAGTCAAAAAAAGTTTTGACATATAAATTTTAATATATACAATCCTTCTGCTTTTAAGAAAACAAAGCAAACATTGTTCTTTAAAATAAACAGAAATTAGAAGAAAACTTTATATATGAGTTTACTAGGAAAAACACAAAAAATCAAAAAGTCTATAATGTATTATTTATACTATATATAGCATTTACGTTTAAAAGAGTTTGATCCTAGCTCAGGGTGAACGCTAGCGGTGCGCCTAACACATGCAAGTCGAGCGAGAAACTTTCTAGCTTGCTAGAAAGAAGAAAGCGGCGAACGGGTGAGTAACACGTTGGTATCTGCCCCCAAGTCAGGGATAGCCATTGGAAACGATGATTAATACCGGATAGTCTCTTCGGAGTAAAAATTTATTGCTTGGGGAGGAACCTGCGGTCTATCAGCTAGTTGGTGAGGTAATAGCTCACCAAGGCTATGACGGATACCTGGTCTGAGAGGATGATCAGGCACAATGGAACTGAGACACGGTCCATACTCCTACGGGAGGCAGCAGTGAGGAATCTTCCACAATGGACGAAAGTCTGATGGAGCGACACCGCGTGAAGGATGAAGGCCTAACGGTTGTAAACTTCTTTTCTGAAGGAGCATAATGAGAGTACTTCAGGAATAAGGGACGGCTAAATACGTGCCAGCAGCCGCGGTAATACGTATGTCCCAAGCGTTACCCGGAATCACTGGGTGTAAAGGGTTCGTAGGTGGCTTGAAAAGTTGGACATGAAAGACCGGAGCTCAACTCCGTGTTTGTATTCAAAACTCTCAAGCTAGAATCAGGGAGAGGTAAGCGGAATTCTAAGTGTAGGGGTGCAATCCGTAGATACTTAGAGGAACACCAAAAGCGAAGGCAGCTTACTGGAACTGTATTGACACTGAGGAACGAAAGCGTGGGTAGCGAACAGGATTAGATACCCTGGTAGTCCACGCCCTAAACGATGATAACTAAGTGTTGCGACTCGCTCGCAGTGCTGAAGCTAACGCGATAAGTTATCCACCTGAGGAGTACGGTCGCAAGATTAAAACTCAAAGGAATAGACGGGGACCCACACAAGCAGTGGATCACGTGGTTTAATTCGACAATAAACGGGGAACCTTACCCAGACTTGACATCTACCGAATCTTTCAGAAATGAGAGAGTGCTTTTATTAGAGCGGTAAGACAGGTGCTGCATGGTTGTCGTCAGCTCGTGCCTTGAGGTGTTCGGTTAAGTCCGTTAACGAGCGCAACCCATGTCGTTAGTTATTATGTCTAACGAGACTGCCTTGGTTAACAAGGAGGAAGGTGTGGATGACGTCAAATCAGCATGGCTTTTACGTCTGGGGCTACACACATGATACAATGGTATATACAAAGAGCAGCAAAGTAGCGATACCTAGCTAATCTTTAAAGTATATCTCAGTCCGGATTGAAGTCTGAAATTCGACTTCATGAAGTTGGAATTGCTAGTAATCGTGAATCAGATATGTCACGGTGAATATGTTCCTGGGTCTTGTACTCACCGCCCGTCATGGCATGGGAGGAAGTAATATTGGAAGCCCCTCTAGTAATATGAGGGTCCATAGTAGGACTTCTGACTGGGCTAAAGTCGTAACAAGGTATCCGTAGGAGAACCTGCGGATGGACTATCTCCTTATATTTTTCATTAAGTAGCTCGTATTGTTTTCTTCTAATTTTTGTTTATTTTGCTCTTTAAAATAATCTGAATAATTAAAGTTAGTTAATTTATTAACGAACAAATGACTAATAGTTTTAGTCGTATTAAAATTGAAATATAGCATAAAGTGGATGCCTTGACTTGAATGTCTGATGAAGGACGTATAAATCTGCGATAAGCCTGGAGGAGTTGATAAAATGCGTTATCACTCCAGGATTTCCGAATGGGGGAACCCAATATGAGTAATTCATATTATCTGTAATACAGAGAGACACATTGTGAACTGAAATATCTAAGTAGCAATGGAAAATAAATCAAAAGAGATTCCCTGAGTAGTGACGAGCGAAACGGGAACAGCCCAAAGTGTAAATACTGTATAAGTAGTTTTTGGTATTACGCGGTTGTAGGAATAACATTAGGGGAGACTACTAAACCTAATATTTTTTAAAATTATTATTGGAATAAGCTGGGAAGCTTAACCATAGAGGGTTAAAGTCCCGTACTTGAAAATATTTTTATTAAATATCTGTTATTTCCTGAGTAGGTTCGGACACGTGTAATCCGGATTGAATCTGGGGAGACCACTCTCCAAGGCTAAATAGCATTCAAGATCGATAGTGAACTAGTACCGTGAGGGAAAGGTGAAAAGAACCCCGGGAGGGGAGTGAAATAGAACCTGAAACTTTATGCTTTTAAAGAGATGGAGCCTTCGGGTGACATCGTGCTTTTTGTAGAACGAACCAACGAGTTAGTGTATGTGGCAAGGTTAAGGAAGTTAAATCCGGAGCCGTAGTGAAAGCGAGCCTGAATAGGGCGAATAGTCATATATACTAGACCCGAAACTAAGTGAGCTTCCCATGAGCAGGCTGAAGCGATGGTAAAACATCGTGGAGGGCCGAACCATTAGGAGCTGCAAGTCCTTTGGATGACTTGTGGGAAGAAGTGAAATGCTAATCGAACTTAGAGATAGCTGGTTCTCCGCGAAATAGCTTTAGGGCTAGCCTCGGATTACTATTTTACAGGGGTAGAGCTCTGATTGGACTAGCGGGTCTCGCGGCTTAGCAAATCCTGATAAACTTCGAATACTGTAAAAATTATACCGGGAGTCAGACAGTGAGAGATAAGTCCCATTGTCAAGAGGGAAACAGCCCAGACTACTATCTAAGGTCCCTAATTAATAACTAAGTGGAAAAAGATGTGAGATTGCTGAGACAACCAGGAGGTTGGCTTAGAAGCAGCCATTCCTTGAAAGAGTGCGTAATAGCTCACTGGTCAAGCGATTTTGCGCTGAAAATTCAACGGGGCTAAAGTTATTAACCGAAGATGTAGACTTCATACTTTTGTATGGATTGGTAGCGGAGCGTTCTGTATGTCGCTGAAGGTGAGGGGTGATCCTTGCTGGAGATATCAGAAGTGAAAATGTTGGTATGAGTAACGTAAGGAAGATGAAAACTCTTCCCGCCGAAAACCTAAGGTTTCCTACGCAACGGCAGTCGACGTAGGGTTAGTCGGTCCTAAGGTGTAGCCGAAAGGTGAAGCTGATGGATATCAGGTTAATATTCCTGAACTACTTATTATTTTTCTAAGGGGGGACATATTGGGATATAGGAGATGCTTAATTAATTGCATTATAAAAACAAAACTTGAGAAATAGGAAAATCCGTTTCTCTTTAAGGTTGAGTTTAGTTAAATTGATTTTATTAGCTTGCTAATAATTGATATGGCTCCTACTATATTCGGGTATCGAGAAAAGCCTCTATGATTTACAATAATAAGTAACCGTACCGTAAACGAACACACGTGGGTTAGTGGAGAACACTAAGGCGAACGAGATAACCATGGTTAAGGAACTCGGCAAAACAGCGGTCGTAACTTCGGGATAAGACCTGCCCTTGATTTATTTTAGATCAAGGGCCGCAGCGAAAGAACTCAGGCGACTGTTTACCAAAAACACAGCTCTCTGCAAACTCGTAAGAGGATGTATAGGGGGTGATGCCTGCCCAGTGCTAGAAGGTTACGTGGATCTGTGCAAGCAGTGAAACTAAGCCCTAGTGAACGGCGGCCGTAACTATAACGGTCCTAAGGTAGCGAAATTCCTTGTCGGGTAAGTTCCGACCCGCACGAATGGCATAACGGTCTGAGTACTGTCTCAACCATGGACTCGGTGAAATTGCAATATCGGTAAAAATGCCGATTACCTGCAGCAAGACGGAAAGACCCTATGGAGCTTTACTATAGCTTGGTATTGGGTTATAAATTAAGTTGTGCAGGATAGGTGGGAAACTATGAAGTAGTGCCGCTAGGCATTATGGAGTTATCCTTGAGATACCACCCTTCTTAATTTGTAACTCTAACCCGTAATACGGGGACAGTGCTTGGTGGGTAGTTTAACTGGGGCGGTTGCCTCCTAAAGAGTAACGGAGGCGCGCA
>CAZGNU010000032.1:0-19503 GCA_964527325.1 uncultured Candidatus Peribacteria bacterium
ACTAAAAGCCCCGGATCTTTAGTCCGGGGTGGTTAATATAACTGAACGGTTACTATTGCTTCATCGTTGTATTTTAAAACAAAAATAAAATAGTGCTGACCCGTAACTCTAAGTGGTAGAGTGCCGGACTCCAAATTCGGAAGCTGGGGGTTCGAATCCCTCCGGGTCAGCCAATTTACAAAAAGGCAGGAAAAAAAAGATCATGTAATTTTACATGATTTTTTTTGTTTGCGAGTTTTTTTATCTATTTATATTTTCCTCAATCCTATTTATAATAGTTTTATTAATTTTATTTTCGTCATTGTTTATCATTTCTATTAGATTATCTATTTTTAAAACTATTGCTGTGATATCTGCTAGAGCCTTTACTGTAGCTGTTCTTTCTTCTTCGTTTAATAGTGCAATTTCTCAGAATATAGCTCAAGCATTTAATTCTGCAATTTTACTTCCATTAATAGAAACAGAAACATTTCAGGTTTTAAGAATATATCATTCTCAGTTTGATTCAGCTCATTCTAATAAAATAATTTCACCTTCACCAAAATCTCTTTCTTCACAATTATTTATTATATGATCAATTATATCATGATCAATTCATTTAAATATTTCTAAGTCATATATATTTTCAGACATAATAATGTGTTATTAGTAATGTTTTAATTGTAACATAAAATTTTTATATTAACAAATAAAAATCCATCAGCCTATCGGCAGCTTCCTTTAATACTAAAGGAAGCCTTACTATTTACATCTTTATTATATTTTAAGTAATATTAAACTATTACTTAAATCAATTTTCTTCCTTTAGTATTAAAGGAAGTACCCCGAAGGGGGGATGGATTAGGTTATTTACATACAATACCCATCTTTCTCATGTTTTTCTCTAAAATCTTTTATTAGAGAATAAAAAATATTTTCAACATATTTTGGAATTATTTTTTCATTTTGCCAAATAATTTCTTTTTTTATTTTATTTCTTAATCAATCTGTTCAAACTGGACATTCACAACCAGAAAATGGTATTTCTTTTGCTTCTACAAATTTTTGTATGTCTTTTTCTCTAATATATGCCATTGGACGAATAAAGGTAATATCTCACTTACTCATTTTATTTTTTGGAGGCATTATTTTTAATTTTCTTCCAGATATCATATTCATAAAACTAGTTACTACTATATCATCCATATGATGACCATATATAATTTTTGTAGCACCGTATTTTTCACATAACTTAAACATTGCAATTCTTCTAGCATAAGCACACCATTGGCATGATTGACCTAATCATTCATTAAGCTTTGACTCTTCTGGTAATTTTATATCAACCTTTTCTAGAGGTATTCATAAAACATTTTCAAAATATTCTTGTTTTTCTTTAAAGTTTATATCACAATCAATTAAAAAACTTTTAAATATATAAATAGCTTTTATCTCAAACTTTTCTTTTGCATATTTTCTGTATTCATTCAGTAAATATCACAAAACCATCGAGTCTTTTCAACCAGATACTCAAATAAGAACAGTTTCTCACTGCTGAATCATATCAAAGTCATAAATTGCTGTTCTAAGTTTCTTTAATAATCTTTTTTCTAATGCTGACACAGTTTTTTTAAAGTTAATAAAATTTAATAAAAAAAAGTGTAATTATATTTTGTTTTTAGGCAAATGATAAATATACTTATATTGTTTTATTTTATAATCAAAAATTATTATGTTTAAAAATAAAAAAGCATTTACTCTTGTGGAATTAATAGTAGTAATCACAATTATAGCAATTTTATGAACTATTGCATTTATTTCATTACAATGATATTCAAAATCATCAAGAAATTCAGTAAGAATATCAGATGTTTCAAACATGAAAATATCATTAGAATTATTTCACTTAAATTCATGAAAATATCCATTGCCAGATGATAATGAAATAGTAGATTATGGCTGAGAAACTTTATGGTACCAATGACAATTTTGAATTAATGTAGTATCAGCACTTTCAAGAAATATGAGTGAAATACCAACAGATCCATTAACAAACAAAAAATATATATTTTCAGTAATAAATAATAAAAATGAATATCAAATATTAAGTTTATTAGAATGAGAATTATCATTAAATACTATAAATCAAACAAATGCTGCAAATATTGAAGTTAATCCAAAAGTAGATTGAATATATAATGGTGTATTTGTAAAAACTGCAAGTTATATAGTTCCATCACCAAGTATAATTACGTCAATAACAATTCCTGAATGATTATGATTAACATTAGATAATACAAATATTACATCTCAAATAATAAATTGATGAGAAAATATTCCAAACATATGAAATGTTAATTATAACACTTGAGCATTAACATGACTATGATTATATGCAACTTGAACAATAACAAAAGATTCAACAACAGAAGAAAAATTATCAGTTTACCAGTCAATAGTAGACGCTTATTCAGGAACAGTATTAGCTACAGATTGATGAACAATAGAAATATTATTAAATAAAGAAACAGAAGAAGAACAACTATTAATAGTAGAAACAGTAGTATTAAAAAATACTACTAGTGTTGCAACAATACCAGTTTCAACATCAAAAACAGTAGCGGATTGTGAAACAACAGTATGAGAAGTAATTTATTGAACAACAGATTGATTAATAGATGGAGAAGATATACTTACGTGTGATGATGATATAATAACATGTAATTGAACAACATGAAGTTGAATCACGATAAAGGCATGTAATCAATGAGCTACAACAGTATATACAGATCAAACTTTTGCAAGTGAAGCAACAGCAAGAGATTCATGAGTAAATCAGTGGGCATGATGATTATATCAATGGTGAAATAATGCAGAAAATTCGTACAATACAGCTACTTCTACATTAATAGTTTCTACTACAGATGAAGATAGTATATATAATAGTTCACCTTTTGTATTATGAAGCTCTAGTTATAGATATGATTGGATAGAAACTCAAAATGATAATTTATGGTGAAATATAACAGATACAAGTGTATCAAGAAAATGACCATGTGAAACATGATATCATGTACCAAGTAAATCAGAATGGCAAAATTTATTTAATCTTAAATGGGATGCGAATGATGCAAATTTATGTCTTGAGATGATGGATGATTTGAAAATGCCTATGGCATGAGTTCGTTCTTGGAATGATGGTTCTATGACTCAACAGGGTTCTTGGGGACGTTATTGGTCTTCATCACCTGGTGTTTCAGGGGTGTATTACATTGATTTTTGATGGTCTTATAGTTATATGATTAATTCAAGCAATGAAATTAATCGTGCTCAAGGATTACCTGTTAGATGTTTTAAAAATTAGCTCATTAAATAAAATTTTACATTATTAAAATTTTATCTATAATATCTCATATTATATGTTAATTATTGAATTATGAATGTTAGAAGAAGAAAAGATACTATTCAAAAGTGATTAAAAGATTATTTGGTTCCTATTATCGGAGGGTTATTAATTATTGTTTTAATATTTAGTTTTTTTTCAGGCAGTAATGAACCTACACAAATAGATTTAGAAAATAAGGTTTGATTGGAATTGACTATGGACTCTCCATCTACAGAGAGTTATATAGAATATCCAGGAAATTTTAAGAAAAAAATAGAGTGAGATATTTCTTTGTATAAGTGAGAAAAAGTAATTGTTAAAGAGGGAAGTGTTAGTTTAGCATTGTTTGGATCTGGTGATTTTAAGGTTGATAAACTTTGAGAATTAAAATATTTAGAAAATGGAGATTTTTCTATACTTTCTTCTAATTTATGGTTAAATTCCACTTTGTGAGTAAATTTGCAAATGAGATTTGCTGATGTAAAAGTAGGAGAAAATACTCATATTTCTTTTTCACAAAATGAAATGTGAAGTACTGTATATTTAATTAATTGATTTGCTGAAGTTACAAACTTAGCTTGAGAATCTACAGTGTTAGATAATTGACAAAAAATTACAGTTTCTAGGTTAGATGCTAATAGTGAAGATCTTGATATGTCTTTATTAAAAGAAAATATTGATGATTATTATAAACGTTCAGATTGGTTTATAAAAAATAATTGAAATAGTTATTTATGATTAAATGAAGATGATGATAAAACTTGAACATGATCAACAAAAACAATTTCAACAGGAAATAAATTACTTAATTTTACTAATTTATCTGATGAAGCAAATGTATCTTCTGATACAATTGATGTTTCTTGAAATTTTACAGATGAATATATTACAAAAATAGTATTAAATGGAACAGAGGCTAAAATTAATACTGAATCAAAAACATTCAAAATAGAAAATGTATCAGTTGCTAACAAAGAAAACGACTTAGTTTTCAAAGTATATGATGATTCTAACGACTTATTATCAAAATTTATATATGTAGTTTATTATAATGGATGATCAGATACAAATACTTCTACTTCTAAATTTAGTGTAAAAACATTTGATGTAGATGGTAGTCAGTTTATTTTTACAACACTAAAAGATTCATGAGTATCTAAACAATTAAATTGAAAGACAACTTATTCAACTTACTGAGATTATCTAACTATATACTGAAAAGTAACAGCAGAGTGAATTAAGAATGTTTCAGTAAATGGTTATACTCTTAAATCATTCAACTGAAGTACCTGGAGATATCATCCATCAGTTGTTAATGACAACCTAAGCGTTTGAACAAATGTATATGAAATTAAATATTACAGTGAAGCCTGAAAAGTAGTATACACAAATCACTTTACTATAATTAAAAAGAAAATTGAAGAAAAGGAGACTAAGGTTATAAGTGATGAGGTAAAAGTTGATTAAAAAAAGATGAGCAAAGCTCATCTTTTTAACACCCAATTCCACAACTTCAACAATCAGTTGGTGCACATCAAACTGACATGTCTCATCATCAGATGATACTGATGAACATTGATTTTAGTTCTTCGTCATCTGGTACTATTCATTCAAAGATAGTGTCTTTGAAATCAATAGAGTCTTCTATAACTATTAAAGCAGGCTCTTTTTTGATGTCTAATTCTTTTTTTAAAGATTTATCCATAGTTTCTTCAACTTTTATAAAATCATTAAGTCATAACTCTTCTAGAGTATACTCAACTTTTTTCATTAACTGCTTTGTTTCCTTATTTTTTCAATATATTTTTATTTCCATTTTTTTATTTTACTTTTATAAAAAAAACTCCATTAATTAGGAGTCTTTTCCCCTCTCCTATAAGGAGAGGGGTTATGGGTTAGGTTAATTAATCTTCTTTCTTTTCTTCTTCAGAACCTTCTTCAGTTTCTTCTTCAGCTCATTCTGGAAGTTCACTTTCAGGAGCTTCTTCTGGAATTACTTCAATTTTTGGTTGAGAAACAGAAGCTATTACTCATTCATTAGTTAATACTTCAAATATTTCAGTATCAATATTTATATCAGATACTTTAATTGTATCACCAAATTCTTTTAATGATGATAAATCAGCATCAAAATGATCAACTAAGTTTTTTGGTAATACTTTTACTTCTATTTCTTTTAATTGTTCTTCTAAAACACCACCTTCTTTAACTGCTTGAGATTCTCAAATAAAATTAATAGAAATTTTAGTAGTAAGTTTTTGACCTCTAGTAATTGCATAGAAATCAACATGTAAGAAGTCTCCAGAAATAGGTTCTCTTTGTATTTGGTGAACAAGTACTTCTATTTTTTCTTTACCAGCCTTTAAGTTGATAATAGTACTTTCTCATGATTTTCTAAAAGTTTTTAGAAAATCAGAGTTATCCATTTTTAATAAAATAGGTTCTTGATTTTTACCATAAACTACTGCTGGAACCTTACTTGAAGCTCTAACTTCACTTAATTTTTCCTCTGTAGTTCTGATGTCCGCGTTTAGATTTAGGTTTTCCATAATTTATGTTATTTGATATGTAAATTAAAAAGCGAGCAAATTCTATTCATAAAACGAAAATTTGCAAAACTTTTTTGACTTTTTTATTTTTTATCTAATTAATAATCTATCATCACTTACTTCAAAGTTTATTTTATATAGTCATTTTTTATTTAAAATAACTATTTCTCAGTCATGATTTATAAAGAAATCTTTTATTTCTTTTTTATCTGCTTCTATTTGTCATATATAAGTTAAGCTTTTAGTATTTTGATAATTTGTTGTGTTTGGTTTAAAAATCCATATTTTATTATTTAATAACATATATACATAATTTAAATCTGCTCTAGCTTTTAAATCTATTATATTTTCAGAATTTTCTATATTATAGTTTTTTGGCAATTTGTTTATTACTATCTTTTCTATTCTATATGGATTAGAGAAAAATTTAATAATAGATAAGTCATTTTTAAGAATATAAAATCATCAATCAATAGATACAGATAATACTTTTCATATTTGTGTTAAATCATCATTTTTTAAATATCATTCTCATGATTTAAATGATGTTCAATGTAAACGGTGTTTATATATTTGATTATCTTCAGCTCAAATTAGATATATATTTTGAGCATATGATGAAATTTCTTTAGATTTTTCCCATGTTTTCTGTCAAGAAACATCTTGGTAGTTAAAGTATCAGTTTTTTGTAAATTTAACTATTTTTGATGAACTAGTTAGTAAATACATATTTTCTCATATAAATGTAGCATCTATAAAGTTTTCATCTTCTTCAAGAGCATTAAATATATATTCTTTTGCTTTTGTTTCTGGTAATATTGGTCAAATAACTCAATTATTTGTTACTATATATGGTTTTTTAATGTCAATATTTTTGGCTATTTTTACAGGATTTTCAAAATTTCATTCATAAATAATATTTTGCTGATTTTCTTCAAAAATTTCTATTTTATTAAATTGTTTTTTTAATATATTTAAGTTGTCATTTATTTTTTCAATATCACTTAGGTATAATCCATTATTTTCTGTTTCTGCTAATAAATCTTCTGCTTTTTTTATATTTAGTTCAAAAATATCTTGATTAGCAATATTTTCTGAAGCTATTTTTAAATAACTTTTAGCTATTATTATATTATTTTTTGAAATTTCTTTTTCTTCACTTTGAGTTGTTATTCATATAACAGTAGAAAGGATAGAATAAAGTAATATTATAGAAAGAGTAATTCACACTATTAATATAGAATTCCTTACTACCTTTGAACTAGTATTTATTTTATCTTTCCACATTAAAAAATATCCAATAATATTTTTAGAAAATTTATTATCTAATGCTTTTATTAGATTTTCTTTTAATAAATCCGATTTTGTTAATTTTTCTTCCGTTTTACCAGATAAGTATTTCATAGAATTAACAAGTATATTTTCTTCTACGATTTCACCTTGAAGTATATTTTTTATATTTTTATTAAAAATTTTTATATCTTCAGATATTACAAGTCAATCAAGTAAATCGCTAGGAGATAAGTAGTTTAATAATCTTTTATTAGATGAAACGATTATTTCATTATTTTTTATATCTCAGCTTGATACAAAATTAAATTCTTTTCTATTTTCTCATTTATTTGTTAATTCTATTACTTCACTGTTTTTATTTATTAAATAACATGAAGCTTTTCAAATATTAGAAAATATATAATTATTATTATTTAATATTCATATAATTATATCTATTTTTATCTCTTTTTTTGAATCTTGTTTCCATGTTTTTATAAAACTATTTATATTTTCTAAAGCGGTACTAAAGTCATTATAGGTATTTTTTTTTGAAATTTTATCTATTATATAATCTAATATATTATTAATAATTAGGTCTCAAAAATTTTTATCATCAGTACTAACTAAAATAAAACAATCTAGATTAACGTCTAGATTAATATTTCTTTTTACAAGTAAATTTTCTTTCTCAAAGTCTATTTTTTGCGAATTTATTTCAAACATTTTATTTAATTTTTATGTGTTATTAGTTTTCTAATAAAATTATATATAAAATATTAGAATATCAAAATGGAAATTTTGTTTTTTTAGTTTTTTAAGTACAATAAAATTATACTTATTTGTAAAAATAAAAAATATTTTGCATTCTAAAAAGTTTCTGGTATACTGGAATAAATAATGTATTTATTTCTGGTTAACCGTAAGAATATGAAAATAGAATTATTAAAATATCAGAATCTTTTATTAGAATGATTAGTTGAAACAAAGAGGCATTTATATGATAGTTTGCCAGTTAATAGTAGATTAGTTGGTATAGTATGACTGAGATGAGTGTGAAAGACAACTATGTTGTTACAAAAATTAAAAGAAGATAAAGAAAAATCTATATATTTTTCTTTGGATAATCCTAGAATTTCATCTAAATGATTATTTAACATTGTTGAAGAATTGTATTTTAATTATTGAATTAGAAGTTTTTATATTGATGAGATACATAAATATTCAAACTGGAATCAAGAATTAAAAAATATTTATGATAGTTTCCCAAAAGCAAAGGTATTATTTTCATGAAGTTCAAGTGTAGATATTATTAAATGAACTTATGATTTATCAAGAAGAGCATTAGTTTTTAAATTAAACCCTTTATCTTTTAGAGAATATTTAAATATTAATTATAATAAAAATTATAAAACAATAACCTTAGATGATATTTTTTCTGCTTCAAACAATGTAGAAAAATTGTTATTAAAATTATCAGATATTCCAATAATAGATGATTTTAATAAATATCTATCATTTTGAGAATTTCCTTTCTTTTGAGAATGAAGTGATAGTGAATATATTTTGAGATTAGAAAATATAATAAATAAGATTATTTATGAAGATATTGTTAGTTTTTATAAATTAAAAACAGAAAATATAATTCACTTAAAACAAATATTATATTTTATAATAAATAGTGAACCATGATTGTTTAGTGTAAATTCAGTATCAAAATTTTTGAAAATAAGTAATGATTCAGCTACAAATTACGTAAATATTTTAAATGAAATATGACTGATTATTTCAGTATCTTCTTATTGAAATATTAGTCAAACAATTAGGAAGGCAAAAAAAGTATATCTATCAATTTGTAATATAAATTCACTACCTTCTTATAAATTGTTAGAAAATCATAATATATGAAGGATTAGGGAATGATTTATGGTGTCTAATTTTACTAATATTTGAAAAAATATTAATTATTCTAATAAATGAGATTTTGTTTTTGAAACATGCAACCAAAAAATAATAATTGAAGTTTGATGAAAAAATAAAACAAGAAAACAAATAAAAAACATAGAAAATTCTTTTGTAGTATCTGATAATATAAATATAATTAAAAACAATAAAATCCCAATTTTTCTGTTTGGATTTTTATATTAGTTATTTTTAACTTTAAATCTATGTTCAATAAAAATAAAAAATCCTTCACCCTAGTAGAACTAATAGTAGTAATCACAGTTATTATATAATAGTACAAAATAAGCCAATCATATTAATACAAAAAAAGTTTTTAACTAAAATTAAAAACTTTTTTTTGGATTTTTAAAATAAATTTCTATTATGAGAATAATTCTTATTTTAAATAAAAAAATATTATGAAATTAACGGTTATTAAAACAAGAGGGGGAGATGTGGTTAAGTTTGATAGGACTAGGATAGAGATAGTTATTGAAAAAGCAGGGGAAGCTGCTGGAATACTAGACCATTCTTATGTTGAAAATATTACTGATAATGTGATTAAGGAACTTATTAATTATTTAATTCAGCTTGAAGAAGAGGGTTTTGTTACTGTAGAAATGATTCAAGATCAAGTAGAGAAAGAATTAATGGAAGCAGGGCATTTTGATATTGCAAAAAAATTTATTTTATATAGAAATGAAAGATTAAAACAAAGACAAAAACAAAAAGATATAATAGAAAAAAAGCTTGAACAACACACTTTGAAAATTACAAAAACTTCAGGGAAGAAGGAGATTTTTGATATGGAAAAAGTAAGAAAAACTTATAAACTTGTGTCTTATTGATTGGCTAGAAAATGTAGATTTGAAAAAATAGAAGATAGTTTTAAAAAGTATTTAATTGAGTGAATGAAAACTTGTGATATTACTAAAATGCTTATTAAATCAGCAATTGATTTAATATCTGTTGAAAATATTTCTTGGCAGTTTATTGCGTGAAGACTTACTTTGATAGATTTGTATAAAGAATCGTCACTTAACAGGTGAATGGATATTAAAAAAATATATGAACCAAGAGCTTATAAAAGATTATTTGATGAATATATAGATTCTGGATTATATTCAAAAGATTTTTATAATTATTATTCTGATGAAGATATAATAGAAGCTTGAAAATATTTGAAAAAAGAAAATGATTTCGATTACAATCATACTACTATTATGATGTACAAAAAAAGATATCTTTTAAATCCAAATAAAGTTGTAAAAGAATTACCTCAAGAAATGTACATGAGTATAGCACTATTTTTAGCTATGCCTGAACCAAAAGAGGAAAGACTAGAAATTGCTAAAAAGATTTATGATTATTGTTCTACTGGTAAAATATCTCTTCCAACACCTACACTTTTAAACGCTAGAACAAACTTTCATCAATTATCAAGTTGTTTCAAATTTAATGTTGATGATGATTTAAGAGCTATTTATCATTCGATTGAAAACATGGCACAGGTTTCAAAGTATGGTTGATGAATATGAATATACCTTTGAAATATTAGATCAAAATGATGATATATTAGATGAGTTAAGTGAGCAGCTGGATGAGTTAATCCATGGATAAAAGTGATTAACGATACTGCTACTGCAGTAAATCAATTATGAGCAAGAGCATGAGCAATATCAGTTACCTTAGATTGTTTCCATAGAGATATATTTAACTTTTTAGATTTACAAACTGAAACATGAGATATTAGATCTAAATCATTTGATGTATTCCCAGCTGTAACATTCCCAGATTTATTTATGGAAAGAGTTTCTGAAGGGAAACATTGGACACTTTTTGATCCAAAAGAAATATATGATAAAACATGAAAAAAACTTCAAGATCATTTTTGAGAAGAGTTTGAAAAATTTTATGAAGAATGTGAAAAAAATCCAGATTTAGAATTAAAAGAAACAATAGAGGCTAGAAATTTATTTAAAACATATCTAAAAGTTACAGTAGAAACATGAATGCCTTATGCATTTTTTAGGGATACAGTAAACGCTATCAATCCAAACAAACATGCAGGGAATGTTTATTCTACTCAACTATGTGTAGAAATATGTCAAAACACAAGCCCTTCTAAATTTATAGAAGAAGAAATAGAAGATGGTAAAATAGTTATTAAATATGAGCCAGGTGATAATGTAGTTTGTAATCTTGCATCTATAAATATTGCAAAAGTAAATACTGATGAAGAAATTAAAAAAGTTATTCCTGTTGCTATGAGGGTACTTGATAACGTTATTGATTTAAATTTTTATCCTATAAAAGAAGCTGAAAATACAGCTAAAAAATATAGGTCAGTATGATTGTGATTTTTATGATTAGCAGAATACTTAGCAGTAAATAAATTAGCTTATGATTCTTTAGAGGCAAGGAACGTAGTAGATAAGTTATTTGAAAAATATACATATAGAACACTAAAAGCTTCAAATAAATTAGCTAAACAAAGATGAACATATGAAGTATATGAATGATCAGAGTGGTCAAAGTGAATTATTATTTGAAAAGATAAACAGTGGTTCAAAAACAATTCAGATATGAGTGAAAAATGGATAAAATTAATAGATAATGTTAAAAGACACGGTGTTAGATTTGCTTATCATTTAGCTCCCGCACCAAATACTTCAACAGCACTTGTTATTTGAACAACAGCTTCAATACTTCCGATATACAAAAAATATTTTGTAGAAACAAATTCTATAGCTCCATCTGTTAATGTTGCACCAAATTTAAATCAGGAAAATTTTTGGTATTACAAAGAGTATATAAGTATGAACATGAACGATGTTATTGACATGGTTTCAGTAGTTTACAAATGGATAGACCAATCTATCTCATTTGAATGGATGATTAATCCCGCAATTATCTCACCAAAGGAATTGTATGAATACTATATGAAAGCGCATGCGCAGAAAATAAAAACTGTTTATTATGTTAGATCAATGAGTTTGGAGGTTAAAAATTGTGATAGTTGTAGTGGGTAGTTAAAAAAGAGAAATAAAATATATTTTATTTCTCTTTTTGTATAATATTAACTTACCATTTTATGTATTTCTGAAGCTATATATGTTTGGTATGGTAATCATTTTCTTAAAGCTATAGCTTTAATTTTCATAATATCATCTTCAATTAATCTAATATTTAATGCTTTTTTTCTAGTTTTTCTTAAAATTGTATTTTCTGCTATAATTTTTCATTCTTTTTTAAATTTATTTAATTTTTTAGTTCAAACTGACTCTAAGTTTCAACTTTCTATATTATTAATAAAATCTAAATCTTCATCTAATGTAATATTTTCATTTTTCATGTGTGTTTCATTTATAGTGTATTGTATTTACATTGTATACTATTTTTGTGTTTTTACAAATTATTTTTATATACTTTATTATATTTTCTACTAGGGAAAATAGTTTTCAAAAAATATTCATCTTTATTAATAATAAAGGGAATTAGATAAATATAATTATTAATTTTCAATACATAGCAAAATTGATTATCAAAATTTGAGCTAGGATTTTTTATTACATCTAATATTTCATCATTTTTAATAGCAAAAACAACTTCTTCAAAACTAACTCATCTAGTTTTTATTAAATGAACATTTTTTTCTTTATCCCAATTGTATATTATATTTTCGAGCATGAATAATATTTATAATTTAATATAATGTTATAATATTAATAATAAAATTAAAAGCAAGCTTATATACTAAATATATATATTATTTCCACAAACAAACAAAATAAAGTTTTTAACAATTCTAGTATATTTTTTAACATAACTGTTCTAAAAATTGTAGCAAAAATGGAAAAAATGAGTAGATTTATTTGTACTGATTTGTTTATAGAAAAAAATATTTATTAACAAAAATAAGTGTTTTTTTGTTAAAGAGGATTGGTATGCATATTAATGATATTTAAAAAAATTGTACTGGAATAAAATATAAGAAAGTCAATTAAAAAAGTCTAAAAAAAATTTGCAAAATAACTATATGTTGTGTATTATGATTATAACCACATACAATATGTAGTTTTTATTTAAAAGAGTAACTATTAGAGAAAAATGCCTATTTACAAAGTAAAAAAGAGAAATTGAGCAATTGTAACTTTCGATAAAATAAAAATTGAAGAAGCAATAATCGCGTCAATAAAAGCTTCAGGTGGAGCAGAATTTGATGCAGCTAAATCTGTAACAAATATAGCTATAGCTTTAGTAGAAGCTAAAGTATGAAAAGAGATACCAGATATTGAACAAATACAAGATGCTGTTGAAGAAGCATTAATAAAAGAGGGGCATGATACAGTTGCTAAAAACTTTATCGTATATAGAGAAAAAAGAAAAGAGGCAAGACAAGATTCTAATGTTGTAATAGAAGTATGACAAAGTATGGAAGAGTATTTATCTAGATCAGATTGGAGAGTGAATGCTAATGCAAACTCTTGATATTCTCTAGGATGAATGATTCTAAACATTTCAGGTAAAGTTACTGCTAACTATTGGTTAAGTCATATTTATACGGCTGAAATTTGAAACTTACATAGAAATGGTGATTACCATATTCATGATCTTGATATGTTTTGTGGATATTGTGCTGGTTGGAGCTTAAGAGCTTTACTTGAAGAATGATTTAATTGTGGAGATAATAGAATAGACTCTTCTCCAGCAAAAAATCTTCAAGCAGCTGTTAATCAAATGATTAATTTCCTTTGAACATTGCAAAACGAATGGGCATGAGCACAAGCATTTTCATCTTTTGATACGTATTTAGCTCCATATGTACATAAATATAAAGAAGAAATAAAAGCTGATTTGAAAAAAACAAATGCATCTTTTAAAACTAAAGAAGCAAAGAAAAAATATATTCATGATAAAACATACAAATATGTTTATCAACAAATGCAAAATTTTATATTTGGTTTAAATGTTCCATCTAGATGGGGTACACAAACTCCATTTACCAATATTACTTTAGATTGGACTTGTCCAGAAGATTTAAAAGATAAAGCATTATTATTAGGTTGAATTGATGAATGAGATTATAAGAAAAAATATTCAGAGTTAGAGGATGAAATGAGAATTATTAATAGAGCATTAATAGATGTTTATGTTAAATGAGACAATAATGGTAGAGTATTTACTTTCCCAATACCAACATATAATATTACTCCAGATTTCCCATGGGATGACCCAGATATAGATGCACTATTTGAAATGACTGCTAAATATTGATTACCATATTTCCAAAACTTTGTAGGTTCTCAATATAAGAGAGTGCAGAAAGAAGATTGAACAGTAGAAAAAGTAGAAAATCCAGATGCATATAAACCAGGTGCAGTTAGGTCTATGTGTTGTAGATTACAGCTTGATTTAACACAATTAGAAAAAAGATGAGGTTGATTATTTGGTTCTGCTGAGATGACATGAAGTATCTGAGTAGTTACTGTAAATATGGCTCGTATAGGTTATAACTTTGCATGAAATAAAGAAGGATTTAAAAATCAAGTTTTGTATTTGATGCAACAAGCAAAAACTTCTTTAGAACTTAAAAGAAAAGTTATTACTAAATGGTTAGAATCATGATTATATCCTTATACATATAGATATTTAAGAAGTTTTAGAAATCATTTTTCAACTGTTTGATTAAATGGTATGAATGAAGCAATCCTAAACTTTACTAAATGAAAAGAAAATATTTCAACAGCTTGGTGAAAAGAATTTGCAACAGAAATTCTCGATATGATGAGAGATGAATTAAAGCAATTCCAAGAAGAAACATGAAATATGTATAATCTTGAAGCTACTCCAGCTGAAGGTACTACATATAGATTTGCAAAAGAAGATAGAAAACAAATGCCAAATATTATCCAATCAGGTACTGCAGAAGCTCCGTATTACACGAATTCTTCTCAATTACCAGTTTGATACACAAACGATGCATTTGAAGCATTAGAAGAACAAAATGAACTGCAATGTAAATATACATGATGAACAGTACTTCATTTATATATGTGAGAAAGATTAACAGATAGTGATGCATGTAAAAACTTTGTGAGAAATGTATTAAGTAATTATCAATTACCATACATTACAATATCACCAACATTCTCAATATGTCCAAAACATGGATATGTAAACTGAGAACATGATTTCTGTCCAAGATGTGATATAGAAAAAGGGTATTCAGGATGAAAATTTGATATAGAAACAAGAAAAAAATATACAGATGATGATAAAAAAATGGAGAAAGTAAAAGGAAAAGAAGTGTAAAAATTATTTTTAAAATTAACCAAATAACATTATGTCAGCAATATTTTTAAATTCAGAGGGTCAAGAAGTGGAAAGAACTAGATGTCAAATATATACTAGAGTAATGGGATATCACAGACCAGTAACTAGTTTTAATATTTGAAAAAAATCAGAATTTTATTCTAGAAATTATTTTGAAGAAGGGTGTTCTAATGCTAGTTTTGCAAATGAATATGCTTGTTAATAAATTAGTTTATGTGCAGTAAAACAAGTGCCAATGGAGTACAAATATCATGAATAAATAAATTTAGTTTAATTGACTATCCATGAGAAATTTCTTGTATAATTTTCACACCTGGATGTAATTTCAGGTGTGGTTTTTGTCATAATAGTCAGTTTGTTTTACAAAGTAAGTTAAGAGAAGTATATAAAACACTTATTCCAGAAAGAGCTGTATTAAATTTCTTAGAGCAAAGAAAATGAAATCTGACAGGAGTTTCTATTTGTTGATGAGAACCTACACTACAAAAAAAATTAATAGATTTTTGTAAAAAAATAAAAAAACTTTGATATAAAATTAAACTAGATACAAACTGAAGAAGCCCTAAAGTTATTAAAAAACTTATTAAAAAAGGTTTAGTTGATTATATAGCTATGGACATAAAACATGAAGTATGAAAATTTAGTATTTCAGCTTGAATACATATAGATGAAGAACCATATTTAGAATCTATCAAATTAATTATGGATTCAGATATAGATTATGAATTTAGAACTACGGTTATAAAATGAGTGCATGACGAAAATACTATTGAAAATATTGCTAAATATATTGAATGATCAAAGAATTATTTTTTACAAAATTATAAGTCAGGAAATACTTTAGATGAAAATTTTAGGTGAAATAGTTTTTATCCAGAGGAATTAAAAATATTACAAAACATAGCAGAAAAATATGTGAAAAATGTTAAAATAAGAGACTAATATATATTAATTTTAAAATTATGCATTGTATAAGTTGTCATAGTGAAAATACAAAAGTTATAGATTCTAGAACATCAGATGATTGAGAGTCTATTAGAAGAAGAAGAGAGTGTGAAGAGTGTCAGACTAGATTTACTACGTTTGAAAAAGTAGAGATAATAAATTTAATCATAGAAAAATCTGGAGATAGAAAACAAAGATATATTAGAAATAAATTACAATGAAGTATTATAAAAGCAACTAATAAAAGAAATTTAAGTGTAGAAACTATCAGTGACTTAGTAAAAGGTTTAGAGTTTAAATGGTGAAATAAATCAGTGATAACTTCAAGAGATATGTGAAGAGATGTATTAGATGCTTTATTACATTTAGATGAAGTAGCTTATATAAGATATGCATCAGTTCACCTAAATTTTGAAACAGCTAAAAATTTCATCGAATTCATAAATAAAAGAATAATTTGTAAAGATTAAAAATAAAAAAATGACAGAAAAAATGAAGGCAAATATGATATTTAACCCGAAGGGGAATGATGACGTATCAGCTAGAACAATAATAAAATGAAATACTACAGGTTTATTTCAATTAAATGCAGTAAAATATAATTGGGCAAAATCATTATATCAAGTAATGGTATGAAATTTTTGGGTACCTGAAAAAGTATCATGACTAACAGATGATGCTACACAATTTAAAAATGCATTGAGTGATGATGAAAGAGTTGCTTATAAATGAATATTATCTTTTTTGATATTTTTAGATTCAATTCAAACAGTAAACCTACCAAATTTTAATGATTATATTACAGCTCCAGAAGTAAATCTAATATTATCTATTCAGGCTTATCAAGAAGCAATTCATTCTCAATCATATGCTACAATGCTTGAAACTATTGTAGATAGTAAAGAAAGGGATGAAATTTACTATTTTTGGAGAAATGATAAACATTTACTTGAAAGAAATGAATATATTTGAAAAATTTATCAAGATTTTGTAGATAAACCAAATGATAAAAATTTCTTTAAATGAATTATATGAAATTTTTTACTTGAAAGTATTTATTTCTACAATGGTTTTGCTTTTTTTGATACTCTAGCAGATCAAGGTAAGATGGGAGCAACAAGTAGAATGATCAATTACATTAGAAGAGATGAGCTAACTCATATAACTATCTTTGCAAATATAATAAAAGAAATAAAAACAGAGTTTCCAGAAATGTATGATGAAAAAATGATTATTGACATGATGGATTTAGCAGTAAAACAAGAAATAAAATGGAGTAAACATATTCTATGAAAAAATATAATATGAATGTGACATGAAAATATTGAAAACTACACAAAATGGTTAGCAAATGAAAGACTAAATATGCTTTGAATCACACCAATATATAAAAATGTAGTTTCTAACCCATACAAACACCTAGACAGAATCCAAGACAACAACTGAGAAAAATGAAATTTCTTCGAATCAACAGTTACGAATTATGCACAATCAAGTGCTATGAATGGGAGCTGGGATTTTTAGAAAAAATATTAATGTAAAAATTAGAAAAAGTTATAATAATTAGCTTTTTCTAATTTTTTGTATATAGTAAAAATATATAAAAAGAATATATTAATACAAAGCAATGAAAAAAGAAAAAACAATAAAATTAAAAACTGAAATATCAAATCTAAGAGGGAAGGCTTTAGAGAAAAGAATACAAACTTTTTTAAATAGTAATAATAAAATAATTTGTAAGTGATTAAATAGGAGGCCTGTATTTATCAGTAATTATTTAAAAGATGTTTGATTAAGAAATGATGGACATAATAGAATGAAAGCATTTTTTAGTTCAATAGAATTAATTAAAAAAGCAAAAATTATTAGTGATTCTCAAAGAATATGAAGAAAATTATTTTCATATGAATTTAAATGATTTACTCCTAAATGAAATTTAGTTTGAGTTCATATTAAAGAGTTTCGTGAAGCAAAAAATAAAACATTAAAATTAATATCCAATTTTCGGGACAATAAAAAAGTATAGGTTTAGTTAGATACGAGCCCTATCACCACCTATACTCATGATTTAAGGCTTATAACACAGAAATTACATTCTGATTTTTCAGTTATAAGGTTGAAACTTAAACCCTTTGTACAATTATTATATATAGAATTTAAAGTAAATGCAAGTTTTTTAATAATTTCTTGTTGACAAATCATAATATATACTAATAATTAATTCTAAATTATTTTATAAATATATAATATTATGAATTCACAAGACAGTAAAATTAATAGTATAGAAGAAGAACTTGATGCTGAATCATTAGTTTTATGAGCTTTAGATAATATAGATGACCATCAAGCCTTTAGGCTTTTAAATCCTTTATTAACAGGTAAGAAGTTAATAGTTTGGGAAATAATAGAAAATAAAATTGAAGAGGCAAATAGTAAAGAAAAAAAACTAGAGGTTTGAGATAAAAATCAATGAGAGAATTTTGATATGACTAAAGCAATAGATGAGTTAAAAGAAATAAGAAAAATAAGAAATAAATTATTTTTTTTAAGAGATAAAATTATTTTTTATTTATTATCTGATTCAGAGAATGGTTTACTTGATATGTTATCAATGAAAATTTTTCCAGAAATTAAATTATTAAAATCTTCAATTCGTGAATCATTATATGCTATGGCATGTACGGTATGGCCAGAGAATTGAACATGATTAATAATAGAAAGAGATCAAATTACTTTAGAAATTATAAAAGAAATATATGAAAAATTAAATATATGTTGATGACAACCAGAAGAAGTAGTGAAACAAATAAGAGAGATTTCTAATGCAACTTTAGCTATTCAAGAACAAATAGAATTTTTAGAAGGTTTACAACCAGTAAATAATATGGTTTTAGATTCTTTACGTAAATATAGGGAAAAAATAGAATGATCATTAAGTTTAACAGAAGAAATAAGATTTGGTTATAAACAAGAATGTAGAACTAAAATTGAAGAATTAAAAAATAGTTAAAAATAAAGTATTGATTATTTATCAATACTTTGAGACTGTGCAATAAACTGTGTAAATAGAAACAACGATTAGTTGTTTCTATT
>CAZGNU010000033.1:0-19427 GCA_964527325.1 uncultured Candidatus Peribacteria bacterium
TGGGTTGGTTTTTTGTGTGATTGCGATTGACTAACAATAGATGCATGTAGAGAAAATTGAGTAGGATAAATCCATCAATCTATTGTAAAATCACCACTTTCAAAATCCCAATCTGTACTATCTGGTATTTCTAAATAATCATTAACTCCATCAAAATACATACTTGTTGCTCAAAACTTTTTTTCTGCTTCTTTATGATATGCATCTCAATATGTAGTTATATCATGATTTGAAGATGAAGAATCATCAAATTTTGATGAAACTACTGTTCATGAATGTACAACTAAATTATCATATTTAACAGATCATGAACTACCTATGCTTCATCAATTAATAGATAATCTACCAAAACCAGAAGCATTTGTAGCTGCAGAATTAACAACTATCCAAGATGATCCATTCCAATATTCAGTATATCATGTACTTCATTCTCTACGAACTCTAAATTTTCAACTTGACATAGTGCCAGCACTAGAAACTCTATTCAATACAGTATCATCATATATATCTCAAATTTTTGCTCATTGACTTAAAGACATTAACACATTATTCTTATATCCGTCAAATACAGTGTTAATATATCAATCATTAAAACCAAAATGTGTCCGTGATGCACCATCTCCATAAAAAAAATCAACAAGATCAATTTCAATATTAAAATCTCAAGGAGCTAGTAAATAATTACTAAGTACATTAGAATTTTCATTTATTCACCAAGTTAGTATTAATTCATCATTTTTTGTAGCATTAACACTTCATACATCATACCAATTTAAAGTATTTGCATCTGTTCAATCAAAAGTATCATTTAATGATAAATTAGAATCATCACTATGAATCAATAACTTAGTAAACTCATCATTACCAATTGCTCCTCAACTTGATGATGAAGATGAACTTGAACTAGATGAAACACTTGCTCATAAATTATTATTTACAAATGTTCAAGCTAGATTTACTGCAACTGTGTTACCTATTCAAAAATCTGTGATTGCTAATATTTCATCAATTGCATTATTATCTGTGATTATTGTTCATGAATAGGCTTCTTTCAATCATTCTAGCATTTGTAGTCTGTGTATTTTGGATCTGTTCATGTCAAGTCTGATAGACTTCATGAATAAGCTATATATTTTGATGAATCTACAAATGATAGTGATCATCATCATTGGTGGTCGTAGTTACTTCAGCTATAGCTAAATGGTAAATTTTTATATCATGTATATACGAATGATCAGTTTGCTATTATATTTTCTATTGTTATATCTCATGAGGAGATTAATGTTGGAACCGCTAATACATATGTTTTTCATGTATTAAAAGCTTTTAAAATTTTTCAATTAAAGTTTCATGTAACTCTCGCTGTAGCTATTTTATCTCAAGCATAAGTTTCATTAGTTATTGAAGCAACATCTCATTCAAATAATCATGCTATTTCGTATTCTTGTTTTGTGTTTATTACTGAGTATGTATATTTTTTTCATGTTAATGGATCTACTGGTATTTTATCTAATCTTGTTACACTAGTAAATGTTGTTTCTCAAAAATCTCATTGTTGCCATATCATTCATCATGAAAAAGTAATATCTGTTCCATTTGTTGTAACTGGATATTTTCAAGCTCAAATATGAAATAGTTCTAGTGATGATTTTATTTTTGACATGTCTGAGATTCTTACTGAATCTCTAGAATTTTTACTATATCATTGCAATGATATAAAAGCTATTGTTCATAGAATTGCTATTATTGTTATTACTACTATTAGTTCTACTAATGTGAATGCTTTTTTCATACTTATAGCCATATATAAAATTTAATAAAATAAATTATTTTTATTATACTAAAAAAAGCTAAAATTTAAATACTTTTTTAAATTTTAGCTTTACATTTTTTGGCTTATATTTCTAATATACTTTATTTTTTGTTTCTATATTTTCAACTACTTTAAACTTCTTTCAACACTGAGTACAAAAATTTGAAACCTTTGTATTTTTTAATCAACATCTTTTACATTCTTTTCATCTACGATTTTCTTTTTTTAATTCTCCATTTTTACTTGTTTCCATAAATACCATAATAGTAACTGCTGATAATAATCAACCTAAAAGTGGTCATACAAATACTAATATGCTTCATAAAATTTTTCAAAACGTTGTTTTTAATACCATATCTCAATATCATACAGTTGTAGTTGTAACCAACCCCCACCATAAAGCATCAGGAATTGATTTAAAGTCAGTTCAAATAACTCATTTTTCTACATAATATACAAAAAATGATCATAAAAATAGTATAATAAAATATAAAGTAAATACAGCTCTATATTCATCACTATAATCTTTTAAAGCTTTTATAAATCAAGCCGTTAGAGGTATTTTTTTAAATAATCTAAGTATTCTCAGTACTCTTAATATTCTTAATATTTTTAAATAGTTTCATATAATTACAAATCATAAGAAAAATGGTAAAAATGATAATAAATCGATAATTCTCATAGGATTTCTTAAAAATTTTGCTTTATTACTAGTTTCAAAAAAACGAAAAAAATATTCAAATGCAAATATTACAGAAATTATTGCATCAAGAATATATATTTCATCAATATAGGTAAAAGCATTATTTCATATACTTTCAAATATTAATATTAATGGAAAAAATAGTACTAAAAATAAAATTATTTTATCAAGAAAAACTCCCGTTTTTGAGTTTGGGTCATCAAGCATACAATCATATTTTTCTCTATCAAAAGAAAATAATGTCTTTATTTTTTCTACCATTTATAAGTATTTGTTATTATTACTTATATTTTAGCATATTTGAGGTTTAAAAGCAAAAAAAGACCTCACCCTTGAATTCCCTCTCCCTTGAGGGAGAGGGAGGCTACAATTTTTCTGTAGCTATTCCCCTCTACTCCAAAGGAGATAAATGAAGAAAGGAGTGTATACACCACGACTATTCTGAATTTAAAGCTTGCAGGGGTTAGGGGTGAGGTTATTAAAAAGAAATAAATATTTATTTCTTTTTGATTTCATCTAAATGTTTCAATCTCTTTAAAACCGTTGGATGTGAATAATTAAAAAATTCATATAACCAGTGTGGTCTTAGGTTACTTAGATTATTTCTTGAAAGCTTAATTAAAGCATTTTTAAGTTTTTTTGGATCATGATTAATTCATGCAAACTCATCAGCCTGATACTCATTTTTTCTTGAACACATATTTCATATTACTCAAAAAAACATTGAAATAGGAGTATATAATATTCAAAAAGCTATTATTCATACAGCAAATGAAGGATTAGTTGCTCACATAGCAAATGATATTTGAGGTAATTCTAAAGCAATTCATAATATAAATAACATTAATCATGTTTGAGCTACTCAAAGAACTAACATTTTTAAAGTATGTTTTTTCTTATAATGTCAGATTTCATGAGCTAAAACTCAAACTAGTTCACTATCAGTAAGATCTTTTATTAATGTATCATATAATACAATTCTTTTTTTTGGACCAAAACCTGAGAAATAAGCATTTGCTTTTGAACTTCTTTTTGAACCATCAATCACATAAATATTATCAAGTTTAAATCATACTCTCAACGCAAATTTTTCAATTGCTTTTCTTAAAGATCATTTTTTTAGTGGAGTTTGTTTATTAAATATTGGTACTATTAAACTACTATAAAACATCATCATAAATACAGAGAAAAAAGTCACAAATCACCAAGTATAAAGCCAAAAATATTCTCAAGTTTTTAAATAAAACCAAGTCACAAGAGCAAGTATTGCTCACCCGATAATTGCTGATAAAATAAGTGATTTTATCATATCAGTAAAAAATAAGTTTTTAGTCATTTTGTTAAACCCAAATTTTTCTTCTATTACAAATGTTGAATAATATGAAAATGGTATAGAAATAATAGTTTGAATTAAAACTATTATTCAGAAAAAATATAATGTTTTAATAATCTCATTATCTGTAAAAACTGATACATAATCATATAAATATCCAAATCATCAAAATATTAAAACAAAATACATTAAAAAGAATGAAAATATTCATGAAATATTAGAAAAATCATATTTAGTTTTTTCATACTCCATTGATTTCTTGTATTTTTTTGCATCATATATTTCTTTTAATTCTTTTGGTAATTTTGTAGACCAGTTTAATGTATTTAAATATGCTAAAGTTTTTGAAAATAAAAATTCAAAAACGAATAATCCTAGTATTATGTAAAAAAAAGTTGTGTACATGTGTGTATTTTAAAATTAAATATATTTATTTTCCTTCAAAAAATCTATAGCATTTTTTCTATTATTTTTTAACTCAAATAGATTATGAGCATCACTATTAATAATTACCTTATTTGCTTTTTTAAGTACAATATCAATTTTTTCTAAAATTGTATTTCATCTACTAAGATCTTTTCAGTTCAATTCTAAAGGGATATTATATTGATTAGCAACATCTATTAATCTCTCAATATCATATTGTTCTCAAAAATGAACACGACTACAAGGATGAGCTATAAATTTCACTTTTTCATGATATCTTTTTATAGCATTAATCATTGAGTCTGTAATATTTTTTGGGTCTCATTTAAAAACATCAGAATGAGCAGATAAAATAATATATTCTGGTTCATATCATTGAATATCAAAACAAACATCTCCATTTTCATTCAATAAATCTCACTCAACTCAGAAAATAACATTTACATCATTAAAAACATTTTCCCAATTATTTAAGCTCCATCTAGCAGAATTACTAAAAATTTTTCTACTTTTAAAATAATCAATTGATGCTTGACTATGATCTGTAATTGCTACTTCTTTCATTCAGATTTTTCATGCAAATTTTATTATTTCATCAATACTACTCATTCCATCTGAAAAAGTAGAAGAGTGTATATGATAATCACTACTATTAAGGTTAATTATTTCCATTATTGTGTATTATTAAATTATATTTTTTCTATCCTACTTCCCTCTCTACTATCAACTATCTTATATCAATCTTCCAATAATTCATCTCTTAATTTATCAGCTAACTCAAAGTTTTTTTCTTTTTTTGCTTTATTTCTTTTTTCTAGTTTTTTCAATATTTCTTCAGAAATTTCTTCTCAATCCTCAAGTATACTAAAATCAAATATTCATAATACTTGATTCATAGTATTAAACATTTCTTTTATTGAAATTATTTCTTCTAGTGATAAATCACCATCTCTAATTCAAGTATTAGTAAATTTAGCAAGATCATGATATACGGCTAATGCTTCTGGGATATTAAAATCATCTTCAAGTTGTAATACATATTCTTGCATTACCTCTTGTATATAATTACTGAAATCCTTAGATATTCAACTTGGTCTTGTTCCCTCTCCTGGTAGGGGAGGGTTAGGGAGGGGTTTCTTTATTTCCCTATCAACCAATTTTAAAGTTTCATCAATACTATTAATAGCATTAATATTAGCTTCTAGTTTAGAAAAACTAAAATCAAGTTGTGATGAATATTTTGCATTTATAAATCATAATCTCATAGCTCTGTATAAAACAGATTTATTAGTTCAACTAAATTTTTCTTCTATATCCTCTAATCTATAAAAGTTATTCAATGATTTTGACATTTTTTTTCAGTCTACCATTAGATGACCTGAATGAAGCCAATATTTAGAAAATTCTTTTCTAGTACAAGCCTCAGTTTGTGCTATTTCATTTTGATGATGAGGGAAAATTAAATCAATTCCACCCATATGAATATCAATTTGTTTTCAAAAATATTTCATACACACAGCACTACATTCAATATGCCATCCTGGCCTTCATTTTAAAATTGTATTTTTTCAATCAATTACAAATTTTTCATTCCAAAAATTTTCTCAATCAGACTCTTTCCAGGCTTTCCATAATACAAAATCTGCTGCTGAATCCTTATCATACTCATCATTATCAACTCTCACTCAATCTTTCATTCAAGACATATCTAAATTCGCAAATTTTCAATATCATTTAAATGACTTAACATCAAAATAAATACTTCAATCATCAGACATATAAGCATTTTTTCTATTAAGCATAGTATTTATCATTCTTACCATTTCAGGTATAACTGTTGTTACAGGAACAGGGTTATCTGCTTTTGCAATTCATAGTTTCTCAATATCGTCAAAAAATATTTTACTATATTTTTTAGTATATTCTTTTAATGTTTCTCATGCATCTATACTACTTTTTATAGTCTTATCTTCAACATCAGTCAAACACATTGCTGTTTTAACTTTATAACCTAAAAATTTCAAAGTTTTAATTGCTATGTCCTCAAAAACAAAAGTTCTTAAGTTTCATATATGTGCATAATTATAAACCGTTGGTCCACAATAATATATCTTTACTTCCCTATCTGTTAAAGGTTTGAATTTTTGAACTTTTCTTGTCTTTGTATCATATAATCTCATTATTTTTTCTTTTTCTTATTATTATTTAAAACCATTTTACTCAGCTTTGCTGGATTCATATAATGAGAAATTTTCCCATCTATTTTTATATTAGGTGACTTTTTACAATCTCACATACACTCAACTTCCTCAACAATTAAATTTTTCAGATTAAATCTTTCTTTATCATTTTTTAATCTAGTAAACATATAATGACTAAATTTCTCACTACATGATTTTCATTTACAAATACTTATTTTCATATTTTAATTTTTTTATAAATTACTATCACTAAGATTACACAAAAATAAAAAAAAGTAAATAAATTTTACTTTTTTTTATTTTTTTTAAAAAATGGTGCCGAGGGGCGGATTTGAACCACCGACACAGGCCTTTTCAGGGCCCTGCTCTACCCCTGAGCTACCCCGGCATCTTTTAGTGCCCAAGTATTATATAGAAAAAAATATATAATCAAATTTTTTTTATACTTTTTTATATTTTTACTCTTTCCCCTTTCTTCTTTTTTATCTTCTTAAACATCTCCTTGGCTGTTTTTTCTGTTTCAACTATTACATTTTTTATTCACAATTCATTTATCATTTTTTCTTCTTCAAAATTATTTACTTTTACTATAATGTTTCACTTAATATTTAGTTTTTTAACTACATTTGCTACTAAGAATAATTTTTTACTTTCTCATATTGAGATTAATATATTGTCACAATGTTCTATATTTACAGATTTTAAAGTATTTGCTTGGAAAGCATTTCAGAAAATTATTGGTTTTCAGTTCTTTTTTGCTTTTTTATAGGTTTTTATATCATTTTCAATGATTATGTAATCAATTTTTTTTTTCTTCTAATATAGAAGCTATCATTCTTCAATGTCTTCAATATCATATTAGAATTATATGATTTTTTAAATATTTGCTAATTTTGTGTCAATCTCAGTCCCTATATTTTGATCAAAATAAGAAATCAGTGATTGCAGTTATATTTTTAAGTATAACTGGTGTAATAAACATAGACAAAATTATTACTACTATAAGTATTTGTCAGATTTCAGGATTTAATAATTTTTTAAATATTGCAAGTTCGAAAATAACAATTCAAAATTCTCAAAATTGAGATAAAGATATTGCTGTTTTAAATGATGATCTTTTGTGATTAAACCATACAAGTACAGTATGAAGTATAGAAATTTTTATTACCATTAATGTTGATAACAATATTAAAATAATAATGATATTTTTTCAAACTAATACCATATCTAGCTGCATTCAAACTGTTACAAAAAAGAATCATAAAAGTATATCTCTAAAAGGTATCAAATCAGCCTCAACTTGGTGTTTATAATGGGTTTCAGCAATCAACATACCTGCAAGAAATGCTCATAGAGAAAATGAAAATCATAATGAATGAGCAAGTAAAGATGCTCAAATAATTATAAATAATATTGATCAAATAAATATCTCATTAGATCAAGTACTTGCTACTTTATATAAAAAACGATCTAATAAAAATCTTGCAATAATCCAGAGAGAAACAAGTAATATAAGTGCATTTAAAAATGTTTTTCATATTAATACTCAAATATCAGTATTATTATCAGCAAATACTGTAATTAAAAGCATAATTGGAATTACCATTAAATCTTGAAATATCAATATTCATGTTGATCTATTTCAATAATATTTATTTATTGATCAGTTTTCATTTAATATTTTTAATACAATAGCAGTTGAAGAAAGACTTAATCACAAAGCTATAATTATTGATTCTGTAATACCTATTCAAAAAAGCAAAGTAGAAAGTGAATAAAAAACAAGTGTAGTTATAAAAAATTGCATACTTCAGAAGAAGAACACATTTTTTTTCATTTTTTTAAGATGTGGTAATGAAAATTCAAGACCAATTGTAAATAATAAAAATACAATCCCAAATTCGGCAATAGATTTTAATTCATGATTTGATACAATATCTCACAATCAAAAACTGTATGAAACAATAATTCAAGTCAAAATATAACCAATAATTGTTGGCATATTAAACTTATGTAAAACAATATTAAAAATTGTTGCTATAAAAACTGAGGCTACTAATATTTCTAAAATCATGGTTATATAAATTATAAATATTTTTTGTACTTTAGTTCTTCCTAGGGATTCCATAATAATCAAACAAATAAGCAGCGACTTTTCTAAAAATATGCGCTGAAGTTGCTCAACCATACTCATTTGTTCTTGGTCTATCTAGTTTTACAATAATTACAAATTTTGGATCTTCAGCAGGTCAATATCAAGCATAAGATCAAATAGTTGATCAAACTCATTCTTCATATTTTCCTTTATATGGAATTTGTGAAGTTCAAGTTTTTCAAGCTATAGAATATCATGGTACATTTCAGTTTTTTGCAACTCAATCAGCTGCTGAAGAAACAAGCATTTTTGTAATTACTTCAGATGTAGATTTTTTTATCACTCTCCTAAGTTCCTCTTTTTTATATTTTATTATTTTTCAATCTGGAAATCTTATTTCTTCTAAAATCCTAGGCCTAATATATACTCAATCATTTGCTAAAACACTGTAAGCTGCAGCCATTTGCAATGGTGTAACACTTACTCATAATCAATAACTACTAGTTAATAATTGTGCTGTAGACCACCTTTCCCATGGTTTTAATTTTGAATAAACTTCTCAAGCTAAATTGATTCACGTAACATTACTAAATCAAAAATCATTAAAATATTGATGAAGCAACACTTTTCAAACTTTTTGAACTATTCTAATCATTCAAACATTACAACTATAATTAAGTGCATTAGCAAAACTATTATATCAAAGACATTTATCACTAACATTTTTAATTTTAAAATTATCTATTGTTAGTTCTCATTTATCCATATACATTGAATATTCATTTATTTCTCAAGTATCTATTCATATTGCAACAGTTAATGCTTTCATAATAGAACCAGGTTCATAAAGAGCTGAAATTGCATCATTTTTATATACTTGTGCTCAAAAATCATTTTTGTATTTATATTTTACTTGAGCAATATCTCATAGCTCATCTCTTGTTGCTTTTTTAAGCTTAATTTCTTTATTATCATAATAAAAAATTTCACCTAATTCTTCATTTTCAACAAATATTGGAAATCATAGTAAATCAACTTTTGGATCTGGATATTTAGAATATCTAACTTTTTCAAGTTCATAAATATCCGGGTAATTGTTTAAGTTATATGTAGGATAATTAGCCATGGAAATTATTTTTCATGTTTGCGGTTCCATAACAACAACTGTTCATTTATTTGCTCTATATTCTTTAACTCAAACTTCTAAAATTGCCTCTACTTTTTTTTGAATATTTCTATCAATTGTAGATATTATACTTACTCATTCTCAAATTAAATCTTCTTTTTCAAGTGAAATCGGGTCAATAATTCTTCACATTATATCCTTTCTACTAACAATTTGACCATTATTTCATTTCAAAATATTATTAAATTGTCACTCTATTCAATAATGTCATACTCAATCGTTGTCAACAAATCAAATAACTTGAGAAGCGACATTATTTTCAGGATAAAATCTATTTGGCTTAGGTGAAAGAATAAAAAATTTACTAATAGAATCTTCTTTTTTTAATACTCATTTCTCTATAGCCATATTTTCATCATCTAAATATTCTTTTAAATACTCAGATACATTAATAGATACTTTATTAATAATTGGAATATATCTTAATTTTCTTCTTCTTAATAAATATTCTAAATCTTCAGCGTTATAAGGAATAATAGAAGCAAGTTTTTGACTTACTCAAGACAAATTGGTTATTTCCATTGGATTAGCATATAAAAAATTTCAAGAAGGATATATTCACTCAATTCATATATTTATAACTTCTTCAATTTGATTATCTGTTAATTCTTTATCTAAAAAAACACTAATAACATTTTTTTGACTCAGCTTAGATTGCATTTTTTCATGCAATAGCTTCTTTATAAATTTTTCAGAATGTTTATAATCTTCTATTTCTAATATGTGTAAATATTTTAATAAATTATCTTTACAATCTCTTTTTGATTGTTGATAACAAATTTGCATAAAAATTAAATCTTTCAAAAAAAAGGTTAATCTTTCACTATCTCACTCCATCTGTGGATCAATAGCTACATCATATAAATTTAGAGATGTTCAAAGGATAGTTTCTCTTTCTCATGAAGAATAAATTGTTCATCTTGTAACAGGAACAACTACTTTTCAAATTTGTTGTTTATCAGCTAAATCTTTATAAAACTTAAAATCAAAAACAGTATAAGTAAACATTTTCCAAATTATTGTCAAAGCAAAAACAATAAAAAACAAAGCAATTACATGTCATGCATGTCAGTCTTTTATTACTCTATTTATATTATTGTTTTTAAATTTAAAACCTATGGATTGTTTTCTTTTCATTTATATATGATTTATTTAAAAAATAGTTTTTTAATTTCACTTGGTATTATATCTTCATCATCTCTTACACCAAATTTTTTTTCAAGTTTTAATAGTTTTTCACTACTGGTCTTATTTAAAACTTCATTTTCAAATATTTTTAAAATATAAGGAATATTATCTTCATTATATTTTTGTAAACTTTTACTCATAGAATATATTACTTCTTCAGCTTCTCAAACACATTCAAATGGTTTTATTCATTTTATTCACAATAATTCCCTAAATGAATTTTCTAAATTTTTATCAAAAAATAAATCTTTTCAAAATATTTTTTTTACTTCTTCATCTGTAATATATGGTCTTAAAATAGAAAATACAAATAAGCATTTTGGACAAGAATTGCACCAAATTCATTTTTCTTTTTCTTTTAATATTTTAAAATTTTTATTACAACTAGAAAATACTTTAAAATATTTTTTTCATAATTTTCAAAATAATTCTGCGATTTTAACTTCATAAAATCATCTAAGTAATGAAAAATATTTAATTTCATTAGAAATATATTTTTCTACATATTCTTTAAAATCTTTTTCAAATTCTAAACTTTTTGAATATTGATGATTAACATTAATTCACTTGTAATTAGTATTTCAAAAATTTGCTGATTTTTCATTTGATAAAACAATATATTTATAATCATATAAATAAGCAGTCAGTTCTAAAATAAAAGCAATTATTCAAGTAATTGGAACATGTCAATTATAATATCACTTTTGATTTAATTCAAATAAAACTGGTGATATTTGTCTTTTTATTAGTAAAATATTTTTTCAAGCCACATTAGATACATTTTGTTTTAAACTGTCATTTTTTCAGAAAACACATAAATCATATTTTAATCATGCTTTTTTTAATAATTCCATAGAAACTATTGAGTCTTTTCATCATCATAATGCTACTAGTGATTTTTTACTTGTTTTGAAATCCTTTTTTAAATGTTTTTTTTCTGATACATTTATAAAATTAAACAAATTTTCCGGATCAATATTATTAGTAAACAAAAACTCTCATAATCAATTTAAATAAAATTTTTTCCAAAATCAAACAGCATATTCATCTAAATAACCAGATTTAACAATCAACTTTTTTGTAGGAAAAGATTTATAATAACTAATTCAAAGAGCAATATGAATATGAAATAATATATTATTTATTATTTCATCATCTGCATCATACCTTAATTCAAAATCACTAGTCTTAAAGTCTATAATCTCCTCAAAAAAAACCTCATCATCATAAGAATAATGAAACTTTGCTATATGATCAGATTTATTAAAAGTAAATTTTGTAAAATAAAATTTTTTTAATTTTTTCATGGAATATGGTAAATACCTCTCTCTTGAATTCTCTCCCCTTATCAGGGGAAAGAAGCTGCAATCTTGTAGCCCTTTTCTCCTGACAAGGAGAGAAGATTCAGATGAGAGGTCTAAATTCAAGAATTGATTATTCTTATTAAGAATAAAACTTTTTCACATTTTTACAATTTTTATTTGATAATATTGTTTTTGTGTGTATAGTACCTCTACATTATTTACTGGTGTATTTTCCGGTTAATGTACATTTTATTATATAAAAATACTTATTATGGCTGTTACTAAAGAGGAAAAAGCAAAATTAGTTACCAAATTTGGTGGTAAAAAATGAGATACAGGTTCTACTGAAGTTCAAATTGCAATCTTAACTGCAGAAATTGAAAACTTAAAAGATCACCTGTTAATACATAAAAAAGATAATCATTCTAGAAGAGGTATATTACTTATGGTTGCAAAAAGAAGAAAATTATTAACTTATCTTAAAAGAAAAGATATAGAAAAATATAATGATGTACTTAAAAAACTAAAATTAAGAAAATAAAAAATCAATAAAAAATACTAAATTTATTATAATTTAGTATTTTTTTGTTTATAAAATATTATTTATCTGATATTTTTCTAATTTTTCAAATTGATGAAGATATTAATCAAGTTTTAAATTTTAATTTTAACCTTTCAATAAATCTATCAATAATTAAATAATCATAATTCATAATATGTAATTTTAAATCTATTTGTGTTTCAAGTTTTCAAATATTTGTACTACTAATTTCCTCAACATCAATTCACATCGCAAAAAGAGTTTCACTTAATTCCTTTAAAACTCACAATCTATTCAAAAAAACTAATTCTATTTCAAAAATAACAGATTCATCTTCATTTCATTCAAAATATGCTGATAATAATCTCTTTTTGTTTGCATTAATTAAAACATTACAATCTCTATTATGAACAGTAATAACTCAATGAGAATTAATATGAGCGACTATATTAAAATCCCTTAAATCACTTTTACAACATTCTCATATTTTATATGGCAAATCATCTTCTCATCAAATAAAAATTTTTCTTTTTTTAGTTTTTTTAGGTTTTTCTTTTACATCTTCTTGTTTTTCTTTATTTAAAATTTTTCTTGTATGGGAAAGATTTTTTGTTTTTAATATTTTTTTAATCATTACAGCTGGAGGAGTACTAAAATTACCTATTTGTTCAAGTAATCTTAATCTTTCTTCTCTATTATATGTAACTCCGTCTAAATTTTTTAATATTCAAAAATCTTTATCAAGCACTTCAAATCAAGATTTTTCAAGATATTTATTTAACATATCTTTTCATCTTTCAATATATAGATCTTTATTTTCTTTTTTAAGAAAACTTTTTATTCTATTTTTTGCTTTTACTGTTTTCACAAAAGATATCCAAAACGGATTAGGTTTCTTGTTTTTATCTGTAACTATCTCAACTACATCTCAATTTTTTAATTCTTTATCTAAAGGATAAACAGCTTCATTAACTCTAGCTAAAGTTATATGATTTCAGAGTTCAGTATGTACATAATAAGCAAAATCAATAGCTGTGGAACCTGCTGGTAAATTAATAAAATCTCATTTTGGTGTAAATACAAATATTCTATCTTTAAATACATCTACTTTTAAAGATCAAACAAATTCATTATCTCAAACGTTTGACATTATTTCTTTTAACTCTTTTACCCAATCAATTTCTGTTGCAATTTCACTACCTCTTTCCTTGTATTCAAAATGAGCTGCTACTCATATATCAGAGTATTCTTTCATTTCATATGTTTTTATTTGAATTTCAGTTGGCAATTTTCTTTTCTGAGAAACAATTCACATAACATTTGTGTGCAAACTTTTATATCAATTTGGTTTTGGTAATGCTATATAATCTTTAAATCTTTGTGGTAATGGAACCCATCTATTATGAATTAATCACAAAGCTCTATAACAATCAGCCTCATCAACAACTATTATTCTAAGTCAGAAAAGATCATAAAGGTCTCTAGCACTAGTTAATCATTTTTTTTGAATTTTTTTATGAATAGAATAAATTGATTTTACTCTAAAATCAATTTTATAATTATGTATTTTTCATCTAAGTAAAATATTTATTTTTTTCTTAGCATCTTTTGTAAATGCCGAAATAAAAGGTTTTAATTCTTTTAATTCTTTTTTTAAACTTTTATATTTTTTATATTCCAATATTTTAAAACATTCTTGATCAAGTGATATTTTTAAATTAAATAATCATAATCTATCAGCAATAGGTGCATAAATGTTAATTGTTTCTAATGCTATTCTTTTTCTTTTTTCAGGATTTGGGTGATGATGTAGAGTTTTCATATTATGCAACCTATCTGCTAGCTTAATAAATATAACTCTCAGATCTTCAGCCATAGCTATAAACATTTTTCTAAGACTTCAAATACTTCTTTCTTCTCATCTATATTTTACCTTAGAAATTTTTTCCATTCATTCGCACAAAAAAGCAACCTCATCTCAAAAAGCTTCTTTTATATCTTCACTAGTTTTTGGTGTATCTTCAATAACGTCATGCAAAAAACAAGCTTGAATTGTATATAAATCAGGCTTTAATCACAATAATATCTCTGTTGATTTAACTGGATGCACTAAATAATGCTCTCAAGAAAGTCTAAATTGTCAGTCATGAGCTAATTTAGTATATTCATATGCCTTAAGAATTTGTCATCTAATATATTCATGATTCAAATTCACCATATATTTAGAAACATTGTCAATTATCCTATCAACTCTTTTATCAATTTTTGAATATTCATTTTCCAACATAATTTTTACCTAAAAAAATTAAAGTAATGTGTACATGATAACACAAAATGCTTTTTTTTCAATATTTTCTTTACATAAACATAAAAAAGAATAAAATAATTTTATATTTATTTTTTATAACATATTTTTCATATGCAAAATACTAAGAACAAATGATTTACATTAGTTGAACTACTAGTAGTAATAACAATACTAGCAATCATCTCAGTAGTTGCCTACCAAAACTTCTGATGAGCCGTAGACAAAGCCGTATCAGGTAGAAAAATTAGTGATGTTTCTACAATTGAAGTTTCATTACAACAATATAAAGTAAATAAAAAATATTATCCAGCAGTATGAGCTTATAGCTGAACTACAAATATGTGGTGATATAATTCAACAGTTGAAGCTACTCAATCAAATACAATTGATATAACTGCTGACTGAGCAGAAATATTAAGTATAGATTGAGCAGAATGATGATGACAAGTAATGAATTTAGATAATAGTCAACAAATATGAGCAAAAGGTACTATTTCTCAAACAGAACTTACAAAAAGATATTTAACAAAAGATTTATATGATCCAGAAGTATGAGATTTAAAAGAAAACACCAACAATAAAAAACTTATAGAATTATGACTTTGAAGATATATTTATGCAGTGTATAAAAAACCAAAATGAGCCTCTTGGTTAACTGATAACAAGACAGGTACTTATTATAATATAGCATATACTGTTAAAAAAGAATGAAGCGATACGTTTATTACAAAAATAGTATGAGATTATGATAATAATTCATGTTTTGAAAATTCATCAAACTGTCCAAATACATTAATATGAAGTCAAAACAACATATTAATTAATTGACAAGAACATTGAAAAGATAGTACATGATCAGATCTTAGTAGTTTTCTATCAACTGATACTAATCAATGAATTCCATATCCTGTTTCTGATTTTGATTAAAAATACACAATAAAAAAAGTCTGAGATTATTCTTCTCAGACTTTTTTTACTATACTAACTAAGTTCCTCTTATTATCAAATTCCCTGTTTTCAATAATATCAAATCAAGTTTTTTCAAAAAGATATTTTAGTTCATCTAAATGAAAACTGTGATAATATCTTACAAATTCTCAGATCTTTATATTAAAGTCACTACTTCAAAATCTATTTTCGCTTCATGCTACCTTATTTCTTCAATATCTCATTCTATTCAAATCACTATCAAGAGCCCAATTTGTAAAAAACATCATTCAACCATCCTCAAGCATATTATATGCTTTTTTTATTACTCTTAATCTATCATCAGGATTGTTTATATGATGAAAAGAAGCTACAAAAAATATCATATCGTAAGTTTTTTCTACTTTATTTAAATCAAGCATATTCAGTTCCATAAATTCAATCTCTGGATATTTTTTCTTTGCCTCATCTAATAATCAAGTAGATAAATCAACTCACAAATATTCTCATAAATCTATTTCATTTTTTGCAAATTCTCCCAATAATCTTCAACTACCACATCAAACATCTAAAACTTTTAAATCTTTTTTTCATTCTAAAAAAGTAAGAAAATATTCTATTTCTTCCCATTTTAAATTTAATCTAGAGTTTGCAAAAGTCTTCGCGAATTTATTATAATCTACTGTCATATTTTTTCATAAAAATTATTTAGGTGCATATTATACACAAAAATTAAAAAAAATAAAGTTATTTTTTAATTTTCTATTTTTATCTTGACTTTTTATGTTTTTTATTAATATATAAACACAAATATAATATTATTAATTATTTACATAATTTTACTTATACAAAATTAAAACAATGAATAAAAATAGGATAAATTTTTTCTGATTAAAATTAACAGATGTAAAGAAAACTGATGAAAAAAATCTTTATAGAACAACTGAAATACTAAATAAAGATAAATTAGTTATTGTTTCGTGACTTAAAAATAGCTGAAAAATGAATTTTATTAAGCAATTGATAATTAGAACCTGATCAAATAATAGTTATTTTTATTTTAACAAATCTGAAGATATAAATAATACTATTAAAACAAGTGAAGACCTTGAAAAGCTTCTTTTTGATTATACTAGATTATACAAAAATCCAAAAATTGTTATTTTACAAAATATTGAAGATATTAAATGAGTAAAAGATTTTATAAGTAATATTTATTCAAAAGATTTCAAAATCGTATTATTTTGAAATTTCATAAAAATTTGATGAATAAAAGAAGTAGAAATTTTAAATGAAGTATCTTTAACAGAAAATAATTTACAAGAAAAAGCAGAGCTTTGATTCTTCGAAGAAATAAATGAATTAGAAAATATAAATTCAAAGAAAAAATATATAAAATTATTAACTAGTGATATTTTTTTAAATGATATATTTAAAGAATTTAATATAAAAAATATAGATTTGTATAACTTTGTTATATCATATCTAGCAAAAAACAACTCTTTTACATCACTTAGAGAATTACATAAAAATCTAAATAGTATAAATAAAATTTCATTAAAAACAGTTATTGATTACATAGACTTCTCTATTAAAGCAAAAATAATCAAAAGAGTTTATAAGATAGATTTAAAAACAAACAAAAAGATTACAACAAAAGCAAAGTACTATTTCACAGATAACTGAATAAGAAACAAACTAGCAAATTTTGATGTAAATAAAAACATACTGCTTGAAAATTTAATTTTTAGTATATTAGAGTATAACAATTATACAATTTATTCATGATTAAATTGAAAATTTGAGTTTAGTTTTTATGCAAGACCTCATCCTTGAATTCCCTCTCCCTTGGGGGAGAAGGAGGCTGCAATTTATGTACATATTTCAAGACAAACTAAAAGAGAGGAAATAAAAAAAGAAGTTAAGAAACTTCTTAAGGTTTGAAAAGAGTGAAAGAAATATTTGTTAGTTGATAGTATTAGAAAATTGGGGATTAAAAAGCGTAAATATGATAGTGTTGAGATAGTTAAGGTTAGTGATTTTTTGGTTTGATTTGGAAAGTAAAAAAAAGCAACGTAAGTTGCTTTTTTATTTTTTATGAACTTTTAATTTATATATTTTTCTTATTTTTTTGATAGTATTTTCTTGATAATAAACAAATAATCTAAAATTATTAATAGTTACAGATACATAGTAATTGTTTTTATTAACATGTCTTCAATAGACAATACCATTAGATAAATTTATTTCAATATTTTTCTTTATATTTTCATATAATTTATCTCAAATAGATATATAATCATTTATTATTTCTTCTTCTCAAAATAATCATCAATTTTTTATAAGATCAATAAAATTATTTTTATAAGAATCAATAAATCACTTCAAAAAAAATATTACTTTTTCATTATATACTACACTATACATAAACAACTTCTTTATTACCAAAATTACTTTCCTTCAAATCAATTTTTAATTCTTCAGCAGTTTCTCTAATATATGAATACATAATTTTATCTAGTTCCTCTCATGTTACATAATTATCTTCAGCCATAATTGTATTTTAATATATAAATTATAATTATTATAATAAAATTTATATTTATTGCAAATAATTATACACAAAACATATAATTATATTAATTCATACTACTTCTCAATTTTCTTAAAATCTTTCCCTGTTTTTATATCCATTTTAAACGAAATAAATCATTTAAAATATTCTTTTTTTACATTGTATTTCATAGTGTTAGAATTAAAAAATAAATCCCCTATAGTTCCCTTTCATAAATAGATGAACACTGAGATTATTTTTAAGTTTTATTCAAAATTCTCAAATCTGTTATTTTTAAAATCATTATGCAACATATCAAGATTTTTATTTAATAATGCCACAAAATTTGAATTATTCATTGATATATTATTTCATATTATTTTATCATTTTTTAATCTTAAAATAATTGGAATATAAATATCCTTTTCAACAAAAAAGATAAATAATATTCTTCAAGATGCTGTTTCGGATGTTAAATATACTTTTCTCAATAAAGTTCACTTAAAAACTTTTCATAAATTATCTCAAATTCATCATTTTGCTTTTACATAAGCTTTCTTAATATCATCAAAAGAAAAATATTTTTTTAATTTATCTAACTACTTTTCCTTGATAGTTTCACAAATTCTTAACATATTATAGTAAATTAGATAAACTATTCATCTTTGACTGTAAATAGTCATTTACTTTAATATCTTCTACTTCTCTTTCCATCATTCTTTTTCTTGCAGGAAATTTTATTCAAATATTATAATCTACTTGTTTTCAATAAAGTGCAACTATTTTCTTTGGTGCATTTTTTACTAATATATCCGTCATAATTTTAAATTAAATTAAATTAAATTAAA
>CAZGNU010000034.1:0-18216 GCA_964527325.1 uncultured Candidatus Peribacteria bacterium
ACCTAACAGTTAGCTATCTAAAGATAGGGGTTTTAAACCCAATAGTGGAAATAACTCCTGATATAGCAGGTATTAGGAGAGGAAAGAAGGTGGGTTCTTGAAACAATGCATAAAAAAACGCGATTATGCACATAATTAATACAGTGATTAATTCTCTCATACTATCCTCCTAGTTTTTTTTATTTATCTTTTTTGTATTTAAAAAAAGTGTATACATGTAAGCTTTATAAGAAACAAACTTTATAAATTTTACACAAAAATAGAGTGCAATTATGATCGATAGAAGAATCAAAAATACAATAAAAAGTTTAAACATTGATATTATAGCAACTACAAATTCTTCATAAACAATCATTGTTGAAATTGACTCCTTTGTTTGGTGCTTAGTTAATACTACTGTCCAAACATGGAATAGTATACAACTAACAAATAAATAAAAAATATTAATTTCTCTCATACTACCCTCCTGTTTTTTCAAGTTTTAATATTGATTTACAAATAAGAAATATGAACATTCCGCATCCTATCAGTAAAAACACAAATAAGGTAGAAAAAATCATTAATAAACAAAAGCATATAAAACTTAAAATCACATGCTCATAAAAAACTACTAGAGTTATTTGATTTCCGTTCATCCAAGTCATCATTAAAGATGTTGATAGAATAAACAAAAATGCAAAAATAACCATATAAACAAGAATTGCATTTTTCATATCAAATCCTCCCGGTTGATTTTTTGTTTTGGTTTTTGTGTCTTTTATAATATATACAAAATTCTAAAAGTCAAAAAAACAAAAAAAATTACTTATTAAATTTATTTTTATTATTTACAATTAAACAAGTGTAGATTAGGTGTAATGAAAAAGAAATAAGAAGTCAAATAATTACTGAGGTTAAAATATTTGAATGCATGCCATATAATGAATAAAACGGAAGAGTGAATTTTAAAATATTTATAATGATATTAAAAGCAATTGAAACAATAAATAGTACGATCGTAATAAAAGGAAGCCATTTTTTCATTTTTAAAAATCAGATTCAACTAATAAAAGCAAGTAATGATAATGCTATTTTTCAGGCAAATGTAACAATACTAAATGTTAAATTTCAATAGCTAAAAAAAGAAAGAAGTAATTGTAATGGGGAAAGGATCATAAGAATTCAACTTACAATTCAAAGCCATCATAAAATTTGAGTAATCAAAGTAATATTTTTTACAAACCATCAATCAATTTTAACAAATATACTATTTTTTAATATTGTTTTAACAATTCAAAAATCAAGAAATTTATTAATAAATTTCTCATCGTAAAATTTATTTACATATTCATCTGTTTTATTTGTAACTATTTCAGTAAAATCTCATGATTTATTTACTTTTGTCATATGATTAATATTAATTATTAAAATACATCTTTATTTTATTACTAAAATACAAAAATACAAAAAAATATTCAAAAAAAATTCCTTATGAATTGCTTCATAAAGAATTTTAAAATTATGTTTTTAAAAAACTTAAAACCATAATTATTGGTTTACAAATAACATAATTGTAAAAAAATGAAATTATTTTACCAATTATAGAGGATAATCCTCTGATTAATGCACTCATAACGACCTCCCTTTTTTAAAATTTAATTTTTGTTTATAAAATACTATGAAAAAATTTTTAAAAGTCAAAAAAATGTTTATACTGCATTAAATTTAAAAAATAAACTACAAAAATGCAATATCCTTGAATTAAAAAAAATGATATTTTAGAGAATATATTGATTGAAAAGCTTGTTTTTTGATGAAAAGGGTTTGCTAGGTTAAGCCATGAGAATTCTGAGCTTAATGGTAGGGTTATTTTTGTGACTGGTTGAGCAATTCCTGGTACAGTTGCAAACTTGAGAGTAATTAAAAAGAAAAAGTCTTTTTTAGAAACGCAAATTGTTGATATAGTAAAAAAATCTGATATAGAAATAAAGCATCCTACAAATAAATATGGAATGTCTGGTGGTTGGAAATGGATAAATATTCCTTATGAAGAGCAATTAAAAATCAAAGAAGAACAAGTAAAAGAAGCTTTAAATATATTAAAGAACAAAATAAGTCTCCCTTTTTCAAAGGGAATACCCGAAGAATGAGGGGGAGGGATTAATGATGAACAATTTAATAAATTATTTTTGCCAATTGAATGATCTCCAACAATTGATTGATACAGAAACAAAGTAGAATTTAGTTTTTGAAAATTTATTTCACATAAATTTTGAATAGAAGAACATTTTAATCTTGGTTTTCATAAACAGTGAGAATATTCAAAAATTCAAGATATGAATGGTTGTCCACTGATTGATGAAATTCAAAATGAAATATATAGGGAAATAAAAAAGTTTAGTAAAACAATATGACTACCTGTATACGATCAAATGAGACAAGAATGATTTTTTAGACACATTATGATCAGAAGAACTCACTTTGCAGACGAAATGATGCTTTTATTTAGTTTTAATCCTGAATATTTTGAAAAGAATTCTAAATTAGATAAAGATGAAAAATTGTGATTAATAAAAGAATTTTTAATTAGTTTAACTGAAAAATATCAGGTAATTAAATCAATCTATTTTTCTCATAATCCAAACAAAGCTGATGTATGTATTGGTGATTTAGAACTAATCTACTGAGAGTCAACGATTAAAGAAAATCTTCAATGATTATCGTTTAACATCTCCCCAACTTCATTTTTTCAAACTAACTCTACTTGAGCAGATAAGCTTTATTCTATGGTACTTGATTTTGCAAAAAAAGATGAATTAAAAGAGCATACAGTACTTGATTTATATGGTTGAACATGAACAATTTGAATGATATTTGCAAAAGCTGATGCAAAACAAGTTACTTCTGTAGAGCTTGTAAAATCAGCTAGTCGTGATTGAGAAAAAAATGCTAAATTAAACTGAATTAAAAATATGGATTTTGTTAATGCAAAAGTTGAGGATTTTCTAGGTAAATATATTTCAAACTGAAAAAAGGCTGATTTACTGGTTATAGATCCACCAAGAGCATGAATGCATCCTGATGCACTTCCTAATATTCTAAAATTTGGAACAAAACAAATGATTTATGTAAGTTGTAATCCAGCAACTTTAGCTAGAGATTTGGGTTATATATTAGAAAATTCTGATTATAAAATTGAAAAAATACAAGCTATGGATATGTTTCCACATACACATCATATTGAGACTGTTGTTAGTTTGGTTAAGTAAAAAAATAAATGCATTTGCATTTATTTTTTTATTGCCCTAATCATTCAGGAATCATATTTTCTATATTTCATAAACCTTTCATCATTTCTTCCATATCTATAAATTCAATTCACTCTGGTAATTCAAACATATCACTGTCTTCATTCCATTCTACACATTTATTATTTGGTATTTTTGATAATATTGTTTTCATATCGTTCATATCATTTCTATTTTCTGTATCAACTTGATTTTTTTCTTCTTCAGTAACTTCATCATAAATGCTATCATCAACTTTCATCTTAAAACTACCTCCTGTTCCCCAAATATAAGTGTATTCTCAATCACTAATCATATGTGATTCTGATTCATTTCATTCATAAGTAGTCTTAACATCATTTCTCATTTTTATTCATGAAATATAAAAAGTTTGATCTACCACTCATCCTTCTTCTTCCATATGAAGTGTACATTTCAAACTTCAAATAGTTTTTTCAAAATATTTTTGCATTATACTTTTATTCTCAACTTGTTGAACTGATATAGTAGATCAAGTAAATATTTCTTCCTCATTATTTTCTTTTTTAGCTTCTCAACAGCTAGCTAAAAAAAACATTGATACAATTAGTAAAATTGTTATTTTTTTAATAGACATAAAATTTAAAATTAATAAATAGTAACTCAAATATAATTATTTTTTTATAAAAATAAAACTTTTTTTTAAATATAAAATAATTAAATTGTCAAATATTTGCTTCATTTTAATTTTTATGATATTATAATCATAATAATAATTTTAAAATTTATTTATGGATTTTCAAAAAATAATTAATCTAGTATTAGACTATGCATCAAAAAATGGTTTTTCTGATGTACACATAAATTCTAACTCTAAAATTAAAATTAGAGATAAAAACTGAGAGATTGTCGAAATTACAGAAGAATTGTGAACTCAAATAGATGTTTTAACAAAAGAAAATGTAAAAGATGTAATTAATGTATTAATTTGAGAAAAATGATTTACAGAATTTTTGAAAAATCTAGAATATGATTCTTCATATATGATTAGCTCAGGAGATAGATATAGAGTTAATTGCTATAATGATACAAATGGGTATTCAGTAGCACTAAGGCTTATTCCAAGTGAAATCCCAACACTAGAACAATTGTGACTTGGATCTCAAATAGAAAAATTATGCCAAAAGAATAAATGATTAGTTCTTGTAACTTGACCTACTGGTTCTGGTAAATCAACAAATCTTGCAGCAATGATAAATTATATAAATACAAACTATAAAAAACATATAATCACTATTGAAGATCCAGTAGAATTTGCATTTAAATCAAAAAAATCACATATAAATCAAAGAGAAGTTTGAAGTCAAACACTTTGATTTGCAAATGCAATAAGAGCTTCTCTAAGAGAAGATCCTGATGTAATAATGATTTGAGAAATGAGAGATCCAGAAACTATAAAAGCTGCAATTACTTTAGCTGAAACAGGACATTTGGTTTTTTCAACTCTTCATACTAATGATGCTGTTCAAACTATTGATAGAATTGTTGATGTATTTCCATGAGCTCAACATAATCAAATAAGAATGCAATTGTCTCAAAGTTTAGCATGAATTATTAGTCAAAGATTATTACCAAGAGCAGATAAAGAATGAAGAGTAGCAGCTAGAGAGGTTTTATTATCAAATGATGCTGTAAGAAATTTAATTCAATCGGGTAAAACACACCAATTATATAGTGTACTTGAGGTATGAAAAAAAGAGTGAATGATATTAATGGATAAATACTTACAAATCCTATATGATAAAAAAATAATCTCTAAAGAAACTCTACTTAGTTATGTTAGAGACAAAGAAACTATTGAAATGATGATTAATTAAAAAAAATAAAATGTTAGATATAAAATTTTTAGAAAATTCTTGATATTTTAAAAAAGTAATCCTTGAAAAATGAGAGATACTTTTTGATGAGTGAGATATAAATAATAATTTATATATAATTATTTTATGAGAACTTCACGTAAAAAAATATACAACATCAAATAAAAATGAAACCAAAACGCTTGCTCACCTTAAAAAAGATGATATTTTTTGAGAATGAGCCTTAAATAGTGATAAGCCAAAAGATGTAAGAATAGAAGCAAGCAGAAAAACATACGTTCTATGTATTAATGCAAAAAAAGATCTGGATGAATTTTCAAGCAAATATCCTAGTGAATGACAAAAGCTATTAAAATATATAATACATTTATCAAATAAAAGATTAAATGCATCAAATTATTTAATCACTGCAAACTATAAAATAAGTAGTGAAATTATAAATCTTAATAAAATATCAATAAAATCACTTTTTTGATTAATTGATAAATTAAAGGATGTTGTAAATGTTGATTATATACTATATTTTGAAAAAAATCCTGTTATGAAAAATTATCTTACTCTTAAGTATGATTCAAGAGCAAAAGGAAAAATGCAGGATAAAATTATTGAAGTAACTAATAATAAACTAGACCTATTAAGCTTTAGAGTAAAAAATATGAATAACTATTCTCAGGAATTATCAATATGAAAAAATTTATTTTGATACCTAATTTTCTTCAAAAAATGAGATATTTTTACAGATAATGACAAAAAAGTATTAATTTCTACCTCAACATCTATTGCGTGAGTAATAAAAGAAAAACAATTAATAGATGAAGAAAAAAATATAATGTTTAATAAAGATTAAACATTATATTTTTTTAAAAGATTAACTATTTTGTATTCTCACTTCAATCATTTATACATAGAATCAATACTCGGTGTCCCGCTAGCTAAAATAAGGTTATTTCAGTTTAATTCAGTAATTTTAGTAGCTACTTCAATAGCATTATACCTAGGAGATTGATCGGAAATATATGAATTATCATGTTCTTCATCAATAATAATAAGTCACAAATTATTGTATGGATAAAATAAAGCTGAACGTGTTCAAATGATTATTTTTGCGTTTCAACTATTTATATTTTTCCAATATTTTGTTTTAGTGGCAGCTGTAACAGTAGAATTTATAATTAAAACTTCTTTTCAAAAAACTTTCATTATTTTTTCTGATAACTGATTTGTAAGAATTATTTCAGGGATTAAAAACAGTGTTTGTTTGTTTTTATCTAAAAAATCTTTTATTAATTTAATATAAATTTCAGTTTTACCACTTCAAGTTAATCAATAAAATAATATTTTGTTATTTTTTGAATTTTTTATTTGTGAGTATGATTTTTCTTGTTCTTTAGTGAGTTTAATTTTATGTTTAAAATTATAATTATATTCTTTTAAATCATCTAATTTAAGCTTTTCTTTTTTTATTTTTTCTATTAAATTTTTGGGAAAAAATAGATTGTTTGAATTGTGAATTGGAGAAAAGTAATGGCTTGCAATCCAGGTAATTAGTTTAATTCTATAATTTGATAGAAAAATATTTTTATTATAAATTGAAATTAAACTTTTAATTTTTGATTCATCATAATCTAATTCAACTTTCTTAGTTATTTTGAGTATTATTCAATACTCAACTTTGTCTCTAAATGGTATTTCAACAATTTGTCCTATTTTAATTTCTTCAACCAAAAAATCGGGTACTGAATAAGTTAACCCGATATCATCAAAAGTTTTGAAAAATGGTGAAATAATAACGTACATATTACTTAATTATTACTTGAATATCGTCATATCACATATCAGCTAATGTTTTTTGAATAATTGCTAAATTATCCCCTGTTTCTATTTGTTTTTTTGCAAAATTTGTCTTTGTAGAAATAATGAATTCTGATCAAATTATACTTATTCATGCTCATCTCAAATTCATAGTTAATCCTCACTTAGCTCAGTTTTCTTTTAGTTTGTTAATAAAATTATTTTCATTAAAATTTCATTTTGCAGCTTCCTTCTCCTCCAAAGGAGAGGGAATTCAAGGGTGAGGTTGTTCTTTGTCTTCTCAAAAAACATCATTTAAATCTTCATTAGTTAATTCTTCTTTCTTTTCAATTTTCTCAATTTTTTCCTTTTTAACTTCTTTCTTTTCTACTATATTTTCTTTCACAACTGCAGCCTCTTTCTCCCTTGGGGGGAAAGAATTCAAGATAGGGGGATTTAAAATTCTCAAAATCCCAATCAAAAAAGTCATATTCTCATCTAATGAATTTTTAGTTTTAGAATAAATCTCATCTAACACTTCTAAAATATTTAAATAATCAGAAATATCAGAATTTGATTTAAGTAATTCTAATGATTTATTTTTCGTATAAAATAATAACTCCTTAATAAACAATTTTATATTTTTTCAATCTTCTATTTGTTTTTCAAATGTTTCAATTACTGATGAGTCTTTTTTAAGTAATTTATTCATAAATTCTTCTATTGTATTTTCGTCCACTATTTCTAGTTGTTCTACAACTTTTTTATAATTAATTTCTGAGTCAGTAATTAATTGTTCAAATAATGAAATAGCATTTCTAAGTCATCCTGAAGAATTTTTTATTATATAATCTATTGATTTGTTATCTATTTTTATCTTTTCTGATTTTGCAATAAAATCAAGTCTATTTTTAATATCTTCATCAGAAATTCTTTTAAAATCATATCTCTGACAACGAGAAATGATAGTTTCTGGTACTTTGTGAGTTTCAGTCGTTGCTAGTATAAATTTTACATGAGACGGTGGCTCTTCAAGTATCTTTAAAAGAGCATTAAATGCTCATTTACTAAGCATATGCACTTCATCTATAATATATACCTTAAACTTTGTTTCAGTTGGTGTAAAGTGAGCTTTTTCAATGATTTCTCTAATGTTTTCAACTCAAGTATGACTTGCTGCATCTATTTCAATAATATCTATAAGTTTTTCATCTGCAAACTCCTTACAGATTTTACATTTCAAACATGGATTTCAATTTTTTGGATTTTCACAATTAATAGTCTTAGCCAAAATTCTAGCAGTTGTAGTCTTCCCTGTTCATCTTGGCCCACACAAAAGATAAGCTCATACAGTTTTTTCATTTTCTATAGCTTTTTGTAGTGTTTCTTTTACAAATGATTGTCACACAAGATTTGTAAAGTCAGATGGTCTGTATTTTAGGTATAGGGACATTGTTTATATTAATAATTTAAATATTTTTGTACTTAAATTCGAACCCATCCCCCTCGTTCCTCGGGTACTTCCCTTGAAAAAGGAAGAAATTAATTTTCTCCCCTTTCCAAGGGGAGTCCTGTAACGCAGTGAAAGGGAGGGGTTAGAACTATTTCACTATTTTATTATCATCAATTCACTTTAAAATTTCTTCAATTACTGTTTTATCATGCCACTCTATAGATCAATTGTTTGTCATCATAACATGTTCATCTCATTTTCAAGCAATTAATACTACATCATTTTTTTCTGCTTTTATTAATGCTGTTTGTATAGCTTCTTTTCTAGTAGGAATAATCCAAAAATTATCTCACTGTTTTTTTTCAATACCAGGTAATACATCTTTTATAATATCTTCCGTTTTTTCAGAATAATCATCATCTTGTGTTAAAATAACTGTATCGGATAATCTAGAAACTATTTCTCACATTGCAGCTCTTTTTGTTTTATCTCTATCTCAAGTTGCTCAAAATACTGTAATTATATTTCATATTCATTTGTATGATTTTAATGTTTCTAAAACTTTTTCTAATGCATCAGTTGTGTGAGCATAATCAACTATTATTTGAAATCCTTCATTATTTTCAATATTTTCCATTCTTCATGGTATTCAAGAAACTAACTTAATATTTTCTGAAATTTTTTCTGATTTTATTCATAATGCCATAAAAACTCACACAGCTGCCATAATATTTTGAATATTAAAATCTCATTTTAGTTTTGTTTCAATTTGTATATTTGGTCAAGCAACATCTATTTCAAATTTTGTTATGTGTCAATCTGAATTAATTTTTGATGGTTTTAATGTTGCTCATGATCTATTTCAATATGTAAACATTGAATCATAAGTTTCAGACATAAATAGTTCTGAATAATCACTTTCAATGTTTATAATAGCTGATTTTTTTATTCATGGCCTTCTATTGAATGAGATTAGATTTTTAAAAAGACTAAGTTTCGTATTTACATAATCATGCATTGTTCAATGTAAATCAAGATGATCTTGAGTAATATTAGTTAATACAGCAATATCAAAATCAATTCACCAAACTCTGTTCATTTTTAATCCATGACTAGCAGTTTCAATTATTGCTATTTCACATCATTTTTTCTTTGCAATTTTCAACAACCTTTGAAGTTCAAAAGCATCAGGTGATGTCATTTTTGTTTCATTCGTATATATTTCATTGTTAATCATAATATTAACAGTAGAAAACATAAATACTTTTTTTCACATAGCTTGTAATCCTTTTGCAACAATATTACATGTAGTAGTTTTTCAATTAGTTCATGTAACTCAAATAACAATCATTTTTTTACTTGGAAATCAATAATAAATTGAAGCTATTATTGCTCTAATTTTATGATACAATAATCTCAATGGATTATCTAATGGAAGAAGTCTTTTAATATTTTGCAACATTTTTTATGTTTATTAATTATTTTAATTATTTATAATGATTTTTGGTGTTTTTACAATTTAATTATTTATAAAAATAATCACTTTTTATATGATATTCTCTTATTTCTTTTTCTTTCTCTAAAATATTTAAGTTATAATCTCTTATTCATGGTTGTTTATAAAGCTTAAAATTATAGTCAACACACTCTCTATTTGGAATTTTATATTTTACATCAAAATTTGTAGTTTCTAGAAGTCTTGTATCCTGGTAAAAATCAACAACAGTTGCTTTTTCATATTTATTCACTCTTAAATTTGAGTTTTTCTCTACAATAGCTTCAAGCGGAAGTACAACTCTAATATATGATTTATTAACTCATCTTCATTGAATATTTATAATATCCTTTCTAGTTTTATCTTGTATTGAATATTCATCGAGTAAATCATTTACTTTTTTTTCTTCAAATTTTGAGAAAAAATGGGTTCTGAAAATTTGAAGGTTTGTATCAATACTACAATCTAGATTTTTTTCTATAGTTTTTTTGTATCTTAATTCAACATATCTATCAGATTTATTTCATCATATTGATGTATAAACTGGATATGCAAAGTCTAGATTATCAGAATAATTAATTTCTCAACTTAGTCATAATTTCCATAAGAAATTATTTTCATCTGAATTAAATCAATACATAACAATGTCTCTTGATTTTATATTTTTTAAAATAATATCTAGATATGCATAATAATCTTTTTTTATCTTTAATATTTCAAATAATTTATCTGAAAAATCAAATAGCAGTTGTTTTGGAGATCAAAGAGTTCAAAGTTTAAATGATTGTGCCTCAATTAATGTAGAAAATATAAGTGAAAAATTTTCTTCTGTAATTGTTTTATCAAGTTTATCAAAATGGACTCAACCTGTATATTTTATAAAATCAAGCACAACGTTTTGATTTATATAAATAATACCATCTACTTTTTTATCTATTTTTTCTAAAAAGAAATTAATACTTTTTGAGCTTGAACCAAAATCTATAAAATAATTAGAATCTCTAAATCAAAAAGTGTCTGTTATTTTATTTAATCATTCCGGAGCTGGATTTTTATTAGGATAAGCTTTATTTATTTCCCATTCATAAGCATAAACGTCATCCTGAGCTAAATCTACTAGTTTTCAGTCCTTGATTGTTGCAATTGCAAGGCTTCATATAAATCATCCGGTTGCTCTAATTTCATCATTGTTTTGAAATAAAATTAGATATTTTTTTTCTTCATTTTTTCATAACATATTTAGAAATACATCAAAATCTTTATTTAATATATCTAAATATTTATAAGCAAATTGTAGTTTGTTTTTTGCATAATCAAGCTTATTATTTAATAATTCTGTTGGTAAATCCTCAACATTATTATAACTAACAATAGTAGTATACAAAAGTCTTGTTATTTTAGTTAAATCTTCTCTAAGATTAGTTAATAAACTGGTAAGTCTTACATTTTCTATTCAATTTTTTGAATCTATAAATTTTTTTGTAGCCACATAAGTTTGTATTCAGCTATCAAGTAATTTCGTTAAGCTTTTTCATCATAATAGAATATTGTATCAATTTTCTATATTTTTATTTGGTATTAATAAAAATGGTTTAAACAGAATATCTGACAAAACAAAATCCAGTTTAGCATTATTTACTGTTTTTTTAACATATTCAATATCTCAAGAATTATCTCTTATTGATAATATTTTTTCATAACCAGCATTTATTCTATTTTGAATAATAAATTTATCTATAACTAAAAAAAATCAAATAAGTAAAAAAATTATAAAAATATTTCTAAAGAAATTTTTAGTAAAAAATTTTTTTTCTTTAAAAATTGAAATCGGTATTCCAGAAAGTGTAACTTTTCACTTTAATCACCATAAAAAGGTCTTAATAATACTTGGTCGTCAACTTACATCAATTTTCTTAAGACGTTTATCTCTAATTACCGAATCAAAATTTTTAGTTTTATTTTCATTAACAATTGTATCAGTATTTCAAATATGATTTATATTCTCCAAATCATTTTTAATATCATTTGTTGAATTTTTAGCCGTTTTATTTGTATTAATTTCTAGCTCATTATAAATATGAGTGATATCCAAATCCTCATCCATTCACACAGAAATATCAATTATTTTTTTCTTCATTTAGTTTTTTTTAATTTCTTTTATTTATTCTAACAGAAAGTTGAAATAGTACAAGAAAAAAGACTAATATTTGACAATAAATTGTATATCAATATTCTAATTAAGAACTTTTTCATACATATAAACATAAAAAAAGGAGGACATACTAATGGATTGTTCAAATAGTGAAATAGATACAAGGTGGTTTCAGGAAAAAAATCTACCAGCATTCATAATCATATTACTATTTTTAGTTTCATTACTTCAAATAGGAACAAGAGATATGACAGTGGTTATTGTTGGAATTTTATTTGGTTTTATAGGAATGTATTTTTACAATAAAAAAGGTCTTACAAATTCATTTACTGTTATTGATTTATTTTCTTTTATTTCTTTTACAACTATTGGTTGTATTATCGAAAATTTTTCGCTTGAATGGATTGGATTGTTTCTAGCGTTTATAATGTGGATTTTTATTAAACATATGGTTAATAGATTAGTTATGCTTTATAATGAAAATAAACTTTATAAAGCATATTCTATACTTTCTACTAATGTTATAATTTGTTTTATTGTCGGATTATTTGTATTTTCTTCTAATGGAACAACAATTGTAAAAAACCTTAATACTAATGAAATTACAATTCTTGAAAAAGGTAATTTTATATGGTACCCACATCTAAATACGAAAGTATCCAGATTTCGTGGTATTGAATCATTTGAGTCAAAAACTATTTTAGTTACAGATAAAATTGCTATTAATATTGATTCAAAAATTGCAAATCTAACTGTAAATGGAGTTGAATCAATGAAGCAATTTGTTAATATAAGCTCTGATGAATTTTTGGATTTTGTAAGTAATTCGAAAATTGATTCAAGGGAACAAATTAACTTATTCCTTTCACAAAAATTTCCAGATTTGAGTTTTGTTGTTAAGAGTATTTCTTATCAGCAGGATACAATTGTTTGGAAATAAATAAAAAAAGAACTTTAGTGAAAACTAAGGTTCTTTTACCAATCATAAGATACTAATAGTACAAGAAAAAAGACTACAAATTGTAGTCTTTTAAGTTTTTATATCCCCATACTATCTCTAATCACATTTACTTCGTGAAGTAAACCTTGATCTTTTGAAATAAGTTTTTCTAATTTTTTGCAAGAGTATAAAACTGCTGCGTGATTTCTTCAAGAGAATATATTACCTATTCTTTCGTATGTGTAATGCATTTTAGTTTTAAGTAAATACATTGATACTTGTCTAGGTATCATAAATTCTTTTTTTCTGTTACTTCAAAGAATTCAGTCTGTTTCTATACCAAAATGGTCTCATACTTTTTTTATAATATCTTCATAACTCTTTATAGTAGTTTTCATTGGAGCTCTTACGCTTCAAAGAATATCAGTAGTGAAGCTTAATTTTTTAAGTTTTTCAGCTATTCTAGGAAGAGTTGGAGTTTTTCCTGTTAATTCATATTCAGCTAACATTTGATTAAGTACTCATTCTAATTCTCTTACATTTTCAGTAACATTTGCAGCTATAAATTCAGCAACGTCTTGAGGAATCATAAATTCTCTTGCTCTTGCTTTTTCTTGCAATATTGCAAGCCTAGTTTCAAAATCTGGTCTTCAAATATCAACTGTAATACCCCATTCAAATCTACTTCTAAGTCTTGGTTCAAGGCTTTCTAATTCTTTAGGAGCTCTATCTCAAGATATAATTATTTGTTTATTTGCTTCGTATAATATGTTAAATATATTATATAATTCATTTTGTGTTTGTTCTTTTTTTGCAAGGAATTGTACATCATCAATGATTAATACATCCATTTCTCTATATTTTTTTCTAAGTCTTTCTATACTTCTTTTTTTAACAGAAGCAACGTATTCAGTAATAAATTTATCAGCAGTTGTATAAACAACATTTTTTCATTTAAATTTTTTAACTATATCATTTCCTGCAGCTCTCAATAAATGAGTTTTACCTAATCATACTTCTCAATAAATATAAAGAGGATTATATGCTTTACCAGGTTTTCTACAAACAGCTTCACAAGCTGAATATGCTAATTGGTTATCAGCTCAAACTACAAAGTTTGTAAGATTATATCTTTCATTTGCTGTTTTAATGCTTGAATTTTTAGTTTTTGATTCAGTATATAATTCTGGAATTTTTTTAGATTTTTTTGATCTAGTTACTTCTTTATAAAATTTAGTACAATCAACTACATCAGTATTAGAAGGATTATCAATTTCATCATCAATTATAAATGATACTTTTTCAATATTAGAATTTTCTATTTTTGAAGCATTTAATACATCATTATAAAACTTTGCTTCGATATTATTTTTCATAAATCCAGAAATAACTCAGAAAACTATTTCTTTATCATTCATTTCAACAATTGACATTTTTCTAAAATAAACTAAAAAATCTTGTTTTTTTAGTTTATCAATTATATTAACCACAATATTTTTTAATTTGTATTGTTTTTGCATTTAATTTTAACTTGTTTAGTGTATATTATAAAACTTATTTTCCACTTTTTTTTATCAACTAAAACAAGTTTATTTATATAAAAACAATAGTCAAAATATAATTTTGACTTGACGTATTTTCATGTTTAAAAAATGTAAACAACATAACCTTTTCTCTTGTATAACAACAGCAAAATGAGTTTTTAACAATTTAAGTAATTAAATATTTTAAGGATTTATGTTAATAAAATAATATTTTTAAAACATAAAATTTTATCATAAAAATACTTTATAAAAAAATTGTAAATAAAAAAATATTAAGTATATTATTACTATCTTAATTTTATAATTATTTTATGATATGAATATATTTAAAAAAATTTCTATTATATCCTTAGTAACAATTTTACTGTTATGATTTTCGTTTGCAACATATAATCCTTATTCTCCAATTTTACCTGTAACAACAAAAAATAAAATTGATTTTCTAATTCAAAAAATTGAAGATAAAAAAAGTCAAAAAAATCATGCTAACTATATATATTTATTAGAAACCTTAATTACAAAAATTTGAACTCTTGGTAATAGTTATTCATCAAATGTTCGTATTACAAATATAATTAATTATTTAGTTTTCTGACTTAAAGATTTAAAAGACGATGCAATAACAGAAAATAGTTCTAATTGAAATAGTAATTCTTGATGATTATTTATTAATACGTGAACATGAGCTTCTAATTCATGAGAAAATATTCAAACATTAGAGTTTTCATGTACTACAAGACCTAATTATTCTAATACATCTTTCATAGATTGAACTCCTACAACTAATAATCAACCTTGGCAAAATACTAATAATTCTAGCCCTTGTTATTATTCTTGTATTAACTGATATACTTGAATTGATTGTAGTACAATATCTGATGCCCAACAACAAATTAATAATAGTTTAACTAAATCATTATGATTAAGTTCAACATATACATGATTTGATTTCACTAGCCTAGATCCTTCAAAGATTAGTTGTAATGTAGTACCTTGACAAGTTACAGTTCCTGATTGATGAACATATTCAACTATTAATAGAGACTGTTCAAATATGAATCAAGTAGCTAATGATGTATGCAATAGTCATTGAATTAGTCATACCTATAAGGGTTCAAAAGCACGTTATGCATGAACAAGTATTTTAAGTAGTGCATATAATATAATTGAAAATTTTTGAGCTGAAAACATTAGTTGTTCATGATGAAAAGTTACATATAAATGTAATATGTCATTAATTAAATGTGATATGTTAGCTGATACTCCAATATCTAGTGTATCCTCATGGTCATGTGATAATTTATCATCTCAATACTTATGTAAAGGAATATGACCTAGTCCTCATTCTCAAATATCTTGTCCAACAACTATTCCTGATGGTAAAACATGATATACTCTACAAAATAATATTTGAGCTTGTTATAATGATTGATGCTATTGTATACGGAATAAAGTCGCTAATGTTATGAGTAATTGTCCATGACAAACTGCTGACTGATGGATAATACCTACTCTTGATCATGGTCAAACTAGTCCGCTTATAAGAAGAATTATAGAAGATAAAATATATGAATGACATGTAACCTGTGAAAATTGAACATATACTAATCCTTCAATTAATTTAATTTGATGTATGATTGCATGATATGTTGTATCATGAGATAACTGTGTTGCACCTGCACCAATAACAGTTTGATGTACACGACAAATTATGGATTGATATGATTCAATAAGGGCATATAACCATTTAGAAATTGGTATATTTACAAAAGTAGTTAATGTAACTGGATGAACTAAAACCTTTTCTATAAAATGACAGTGTCAAGATTGAGTCTATTATGGAATTGAAACAGCTACATCAGTATTGACATGTTCAACACAATGATATTCAAAAGTTTGAGAACAATGTTTTAAAAATTGTGATTGAGATTGATATCAAAGCTGTGCTGCCAATCATGGTACTAAAAAGACATTATATTTTAATAAAGATAATGCTGGGGAACGGATAGATCAGACATGTATTCAAGGTAATAGATCATTTTCTGCGAATGCTACATGTAATAACTGAGAACGGGTGAATTGGCATTAATTTGTTTTTTAAAAAAGTAAAAGAAAATAATTTCTCTTTTACTTTTTTTTATGTATAATACTTTAGTGAGAGCAGGTATCTACTGTCATATGTTATGTATGAGAGAGGAAAGTCTGGACATCATGAGAATAAACATAGAAGATAACAACTTCGGTTTGGAGTATAATTCATAAACTTCAAATACCACCAGTACCGCAGAGACTATACTATCCCGTAGTATTGCGGGAGAAATGTGAAAAGACATTCTTAGAATGTATACTTGATTTATCAAGTGTTGGTAAACTGTATGTGATGCAATGGGAATGGTCCCGCTTTAGATTACTATTCTCTATTGTCTAAACGCGTGGATACTCAGCTTGAGCCTATTAGTGATTTTAGGCCTAGATAGATTGGTACCGAGATACATAATCCGGCTTATTACTCTCACAACTTATTACCCTAATCCCTCCCCCTTCGGGTACTCCCTTTGAAAAAGGGAGAAATTTAATTAATTACAAAAAAATAATGAAATTAGTATTTACATGAATACAATGATGTGGAAAATGAACACAAGCAAGACTACTTGTTGATAACTACGGTTTTAAGTTGCTTGAAATGGGACAAGAACTTAGAAATATAATAGCTTCTTGAAGTGAGCTTTGACTAAAATTAAGATGAATAATGGATGCTTGAAATCTAGTAAGTCCAGAAATAGTTTGAGAAGTGATGACAGAAATTTTAAACAATCAAACTGCTGAAAACATAATATTTGATTGATTTATCAGAAATGAATGAAATAAAAAAACATTTGAAGCTGTTATACCTGATTACAAAGTAGTATTTTTTGAATTATCAAAAGAAAAAGCAATAGAAAGATTACTTGGAAGAATGTATAATCCTAAAACATGAGAAACATTCCCATCTTGAACTTTAAATGATCCTGAAACTTGAGATACGCTTATTAAAAGAAAAGATGATAACGAACCAGCAATATTAAAAAGAATTGATGAATATATGAATAGTACTCTTCCTACAGCTATGAAGCAAAAAGAAGAATGAAAAGTAATTACTGTTAATGCTAATCAAAGTATTGAAGATGTTGCTAGTGAAATGGTTAAAAAGTTATGACTAAATAAATAAAAAATGATTTGATTTCAATTAGGTAGAGAATATAAGTTGTCAGTTGCTGAGATATTAGCAGTTTTTCCAGAGTGAAAAACTGTTTATTTAAGTACTGATTTTTTAATATTAGATAATATAGATGAAGGAAAAGTTTTAGATAAAGCTGATACTCTTTGATGAACAATAAAAATAGTAAAAATTTGAAGCTCATCCCCTTTAATAAAGGGGATTATAGGGGAATCTATAATTTTAGATAAAGCAGAAAAACATGAATGAAAATTTAAATATTGATTAAGTATTTTTTGAGAAAATAAAAATCTTAAAAAAATATTAATGACACAAAAAAAAGAACTAAAGTCAAATAAGATTTCGTCTAGATTTATAAATAAAGATTTTAAAAATCTGTCTTCAGCTCAAATAATTTGAGAAAAACTTATTAAAAGAAATACTGATTTTAATTATATATATACAACTGATAATATATATTTCTGAGTATGAGTATGGGTTCAAGATATAAATTCTTATTCTA